>NZ_JBIRPV010000003.1:0-207987 GCF_044332865.1 Streptomyces sp. NPDC021225
GAGTGGCCGATGACGGCGGCCGGAGTGACACCGAAGTCCTGCCACATACCGGCCAGGGAGACCATCATGGCCCAGAGGGTGGGCTGGATGACATCCACGCGCTGGGGGTCGGTGGTGGTGTCCGTGCCGCGCAGCACGGCGGTGAGCGACCAGTCGACGTAGGGCGCGAGGGCTTGTTCGCAGGCGGCGATCCTGCTGGCGAAGGCGGGGGAGGAGTCCAGGAGGCCGACGGCCATGCCGGCCCATTGGGAGCCCTGGCCGGGAAAGACGAACACCGGGCCGTCCTGGATGTCCAGGGCGGCCCCGCGCACGAGGTGGGGGTGTCCGCCGCCGGTGGCCAGGGCCTCCAGCGCGGCGGTGAGCCCCGGCAGGTCGGTTCCGGTGACCACGGCGCGGTGGTCGAAGGTGGCGCGGGTGGTGGCCAGCGACCAGGCCACCTCGGTCGGTGAGATACCCGGAGTGTCCGCGATGGCCCCCGCCAGTCGGCGCGCCTGCTCGGCCAGCGCCTCCTGGGTACGGGCCGAGAGCACCCAAGGCAACACGCCGCCCACGACGACCGGTTCGGCCGCGTCCGTGTCGGGTTCCGGTGCCTCAGGGGCCTCTTCCAGGATGACGTGGGCATTGGTGCCGGAGATGCCGAATGCCGAGACGCCTGCCCGGCGCGGGCGTTCCGCGGTCGGCCAGTCGACCGGCTCGGTGAGCAGGCGTACCGCGCCGCTGCTCCAGTCCACATGCGAGGTGGGCTCGTCGACGTGGAGGGTGGCGGGCAGCGCGCCGTGGCGCAGTGCCATGACCATCTTGATGACACCCGCGATCCCGGCGGCCCCCTGGGTGTGTCCGATGTTCGACTTGATCGAGCCCAGCCACAGCGGGCGGTCCTCCGGCCGCTCCTGGCCATAGGTGGCCAGCAGTGCCTCGGCCTCGATCGGGTCGCCGAGCGTGGTGCCCGTGCCGTGCGCCTCCACCGCGTCCACCTCGACCGCGGCCAGCCCGGCGTTGGCCAGGGCCTGGCGGATCACCCGCTGCTGCGAGGGCCCGTTGGGGGCGCTCAGCCCGTTGCTGGCGCCGTCCTGGTTGACGGCCGAGCCCCGGATGACGGCGAGCACGTGGTGTCCGTTGCGGCGGGCGTCGGAGAGCCGTTCCAGCAGGACCAGGCCCGCGCCCTCGGAGAAGCCCGTGCCGTCGGCCGCCGTGGCGAACGGCTTGCACCGCCCGTCCGGGGCCAGGCCGCGCTGCCGCGAGAACTCCGTGATCACGTTCGGGGTCGACATGACCGTCACACCGCCGGCCAGCGCCAGATCGCACTCGCCCTGCCGTAGCGCCTGGACCGCCAAATGCATCGCCACCAGCGACGACGAGCACGCCGTGTCCAGCGTGACCGCCGGACCCTCCAGGCCCAGGGTGAAGGCGATCCGGCCGGACACCACGCTGAGCGCGTTGCCCGTCAGCAGAAAGCCCTCCGCGCTCTTCTCGATGTGCGGGGTGCCGAAGCCGGGCACGCCGCAGCCCGTGTAGACGCCGGTGGAAGAGCCCTTGAGGGCGGTGGGGTCGATATGGGCGCGTTCGAGGAGTTCCCAGGCGGTTTCCAGGAGGAGCCGCTGCTGGGGGTCCATGGCGAGGGCTTCACGCGGGCTGATGTTGAAGAAGGAGGCGTCGAATTCATCCGTGTCGTGGACGAAGCCGCCCTCCTGGATGTAGCTGGTGCCCGGGTGGTCGGGGTCGGGGTGGTAGAGGGCGGCGAGGTCCCAGCCGCGGTTGGTGGGAAAGGGGCCGATGGCGTCGGCGCGGGTGTCGACCAGGTCCCACAGGGCCTCCGGGGATGCGATGCCACCGGGGTAGCGGCAGGCCATGGAGGTGATGGCGATGGGCTCGTGGTGGCGTTGCTCCGCTTCGCGCAGGCGTTGTCTGGCCTCGCCCAGGTCGAGGGTGACCCGCTTGAGGTACTGGCGCAGCTTGTCTTCCGTGGACGGCATTGGTCCTCCCCCACTCCTCGTCAGGACGAGCCCAGTTGCTGGTCGATGAGCGCGAACATCTCGTCGTCCGAGGCCGACTCCAGCGCCTCGCCGTCGATGTCCTTGGACCCGGCCGTGCCGCCCTCCAGCAGGGACAGCAGAGCGTGGAGCCGGCCCGCGACCGTCTCGCGGGCCTTCCCGTCCATGGCGTGGCCGGTCAAGGTGGACTCGAGCCTTGCCAAGTCGCCCAGCACGGAACCGAGACGGTCCACCGCCGCGCCGGGCGTCCGGTCCGCGGGGGCGAGCTTCTGGTCCAGATAGCGGGCCATGGTCTCCGCGTCGGGATAGTCGAAGACGAGGGCGGCGGGCAGCCGCAGCCCGGTCGCGGCCGAGAGCCGGTTGCGCAGCTCGACGGCGGTCAGCGAGTCGAACCCCAGCTCCTTGAACGAGGTGTCCGCCCGCACGGCAGCCGGGTCGCTGTGGCCCAGCACCGTCGCCGCGTGCGTACGCACCAGGTTCACCAGCTCGCGGTGGCGCTCCGCGTCGGAGAGCGCCGCCAGACGGCCCGCCCAGTCGGTGGACCGGGCGGCGGCCGCGGTGCGCCGTACGGGCGCTCCGGCCGCCGCGATCGTGCGGAGCAGGGCGGGCACGGCGTCGGACGGCTGGGCGCCGAGCGTACGCGGATCGAGGTCGAGCGCCAGCGGAGCCGCGCCGCCGTGTCGCAGGGCGGCGTCGAACAGCGCCAGCGCCATCGGGGTGGACAGCGGGGTGAAGCCGGTGCGGCTCATCCGCGCGTGGTCGGCCTCGGTGAGCCGGCCCGTCATATCGCTGGTGGCGGCCCACAGGCCCCAGGCGATGGACACGCCGGTGAGACCGGCGTGGCGCCGCCGGGTGGCGAGGGCGTCGCAGTAGGCGTTGGCGGCGGCGTAGTTGGCCTGCCCGGCGGTGCCGAGGGTGCCTGCGGCGGAGGAGAAGACGACGAACATGGCGAGGGGGAGGTGCTCGGTGGCCCGGTGCAGATGAGCCGCGGACGTCGCCTTCGCCGCCCAGACCGGCGCCAGCCGCTCTGCGGTCTGCGCGGTCAGCACCGCGTCGTCCAGAGCCCCCGCGGTGTGGATGACGCCGGTGAGGGGGTGGGCGGGGTCGATGGTGTCGATGATCTGCCGCAGGGCGGGGAGGTCCGAGGTGTCGGTGGCGGTGATGTGGACGGTGGCGCCGAGGGCGGTGAGTTTGTCGGTGAGTTGTTGGGCGCCGGGGGCGTGGGGGCCGCGTCGGCTGAGGAGGTGGAGGTGGGTGATGTGGTGGGTGGTGACGAGGTGTTCGGCGATGAGGGCGCCGAGGGTGCCGGTGCCGCCGGTGATCAGGACCGTGCCGTGGGGGTCGAGGGTGCGGGGGATGTCCAGGACGAGTTTGCCGGTGTGTTTGGCCTGGCTCATATGGCGCAGCGCCTGACGCGCCCTGGTCAGGGGCCATGCCTGCACCGGGGGCGGGGTCAGGGTCCCCTGGGTGAAGAGGTCGGCCAGCGTGCCCAGCATCTCCGCGACCCGGTCCAGACCGGCGTCCGGAACCAGGTCGTAGAAGCGGTAGCGGACACCCGGGTACGTTGCGGCGATCTCCTCGGCGTCGCGCTTGTCGGTCTTGCCCATCTCGATGAACCGGCCGCCGTCGCCCAGCAGCCGCAGGGAGGCGTCGGTGAACTCGCCTGCCAGGCTGTTGAGGACCACGTCGACGGTCGGGAAGGTGTCCTCGAAGTCGAGGTCGCGGGAGGAGGCGCGGTGGGTCTCGTCGATGCCCATGGCCTCCAGGACGTGGTGTTTGGCGGGGCTCGCGGTGGCGTAGACCTCGGCGCCCAGGTGGCGGGCGATCTGCACGGCCGCCGTGCCCACGCCGCCGGTGGCGGCGTGGATGAGGACCGATTCGCCCGGTGTGAGTCCAGCGAGGTCCACCAGCCCGTACCAGGCCGTCAGGAACGTCGTCGGGACGGCCGCGGCCTGCTGGTCCGTCCAGCCGGGCGGGATCGGCACCACGGCGCGCGCGTCGGCGACGGCGACCGGTCCGAAGGCGCCCTCGAACAGCCCGAACACCTGGTCGCCGACGGCCACCGACGTGACGTCCGGCGCCACGTCGAGCACCACGCCCGCGCCCTCGCTGCCGCGGAACACCCCTTCGTCCGGGTACATCCCGAGCACGATCAGCACATCGCGGAAGTTGATGCCCGCGGCGCGCACGCCGATGCGCACCTGACCCGGCGCCAGCGGCTCCAAGACCTCGGGGCAGGCCACGACCGACACGCTGTCGACGGTGCCGGTGCCGTCGGACGCCAACCGCCAGGCCGGTTCGCCCGGCGGCGGCGCCAACTCCGCTGCCGCCGCCCGTTCCAGCCGTGGCGCCAGCACGCCTCCTCCGCGCACCGCCACCTGCGGTTCGTCGAGCGCCACAGCCCGCGTGACGGCGCCCCGTACCTGCTCGGGCCCCGCGTCGTCGTCGATGTCGCACAGCACGAAGCGGCCCGGGTTCTCCGCCTGGGCGCTGCGCACCAGGCCCCACACGGCCGCCGCCGCCGGGTCGGGCCGGGCGGCCCCGGGGCCGTCGTCGGCATCCCCGGCCGCCACCGCGCCACGGGTGACGAGCACCAGCCGAGCCTCGGCGAGCTCCGGCCTCTCCAGCCACCGCCGCGCCGACGCCAGCACACCCGTCACCACGGCCGGCGCGGCGGCGGACGGCTCGTCGCCGCCCTCGGCCGCGGGCACGCCGACGAGCACCGTGTGGGGCGTGTCCCCGCCCGCGTCGTGGGCGGCGAACAGGGCGTCGAGGTCGGCGTAGTGGGGCAGCTCAGAATCTGCCGAGTCGAACGGGAGCGGGCCGCCCTCCAAGACCGCCCACCCCGGCGCCATCGCGTCCGACTCCGCCTCCAGGGGCGGCAGGGGCGCCCACGCCACCTCGTACAGCCCGTCCACCCGCCGCGCGCCCGCCTCGCGCAACTGCCGCGCGCTTGTCGGGCGTACGACCACGGAGTCGGCGCTGAGCACCGTATCGCCGGCCGCGTCGGCCACCATGAGCCGGAAGCCGTGCTCGAGCGGCGACATACGGACCCGCACCGCGCGGGCGCCGGTGGCCCACAGCGACACGCCGCCCCAAGCGAACGGCAGCCGCAGTTGCCCGTCGTCGCCCTGGCCGTCCAGCGCCATGGGGTGCAGGGCAGCGTCCAGCAGCGCGGGGTGGAGGGAGAACCCGTCGGCGCCCTCGTGGGCCGCCTCGGGCAGCACGACCTCCGCGAGCAGGTCGGCGCCCTGCCGCCAGGCGGCGGTCAGGCCCCGGAAGGCCGGGCCGTAGCCGTAGCCGATCGCCTCGGCGCGGCCGTAGAAGTCGGACACGTCCACCGGCTCGGCGTCGGGTGGCGGCCACGTCCCCGTAAACGCCGCGTCCGGCACGCCTGGCACACCCGGCGCCGTCGGAGTCGTCGGGGCGAGGTGTCCGGTGGCGTGGCAGGTCCAGGGCGACGCGCCGTCGTCCGCGTCCGGGCGGGAGTGCACCCGCACCTCGCGGCGGCCCTCCTCGCCGGGCGCGTCCACCACGACCTGGACCCGCAGCCCGCCGGACGCGGGCAGCGCCATCGGGATGTGGAGGGCGAGCTCCTCGATTCCGCCGCAGCCCGCCTCGTCGGCCGCCCGCAGCACCCACTCAACCAGGGCCGCGCCCGGCACCAGGGGAGTGCCGGCGACGACGTGGTCGGCGAGCCAGCCGCCGCCCCCGGCGGCGGGGAGCCGCCCGGTCATCACCAGCCCGCCGTCGGCCAGTTCGACCGCCGCGCCGAGCTGGGCGTGCGCCACCGAGGTGAGCCCGGCGCTCCGCAGATCGCCCGGGCCGCCGTCCATGCCCAGCCAGTAGCGCCGCCGTTGGAAGGCGTAGGTGGGCAGGTCGGTGGTGCGCGGTGGAGGGTCGGCGGGATACCAGACGTCCCAGGCCACGGCGAGCCCGGCGGTGTGCGCGGCGGCGACGGCCTGGGCGAGCCGGCGGGGCCCGCCCTGGTCGCGGCGGAGGGTGGGGATGGTGGCGGCGGAGATGTCCGCCGCCTCGAAGGCGTCCTGCATCCCGGGGGCGAGGACGGGGTGCGGGCTCACCTCGACGAAGTGGCGGTGTCCGCGGTCCAGGAGGGCGGCGAGGGTGTCGGTGAAGCGGACCGGCCTGCGGAGGTTGGTGAACCAGTAGTCGGCGTCGAGCCCGGCGGTGTCGAGACGCTCGGCGGTCACCGTGGAGTAGAAGGCGATGTCCGACGCGGCGGGCGTCAGCTCGCCCAGGGCGGAGACGATGTCCTCGCGGATGCGGTCGACATGGGGGCCGTGGGAGGCGTAGTCCACATCGATGGTGCGGGTCCGCGCGCCACGGGCCTCGGCGGCCGCCAGGACGGTGGCGATCTGCGCCACCGCGCCCGAGACGACCGTGGTGGCAGGGCCGTTGGCGGCGGCCAGGGTGACATCGTCGGCCTGGTCGCCCAGCTCCTCCAGGAGCCGGGTGGTGTCGTCGGCGCCGAGGGTGAGGGAGGCCATGGTGCCCTGGCCGGCCAGGGCGCGCAGGGCCCGGCTGCGCAGGGCCACGACCTTGGCGGCGTCGTCGAGGGTGAGGGCTCCGGCCACGCAGGCGGCGGCGATCTCGCCCTGGGAGTGGCCGATGACGGCGGCGGGGGTGACCCCGAGGTGTTGCCAGAGGGCGGCGAGGGAGACCATCACGGCCCAGAGGGTGGGCTGGACGACATCGACGCGCTGGGGGTCGGTGTCGGTGTCGGTGTCCGCGCCGCGCAGCACGGCGGTGAGTGACCAGTCCACGTACGGCGCCAGGGCTCGCTCGCACTCCGCGATCCGCGCCGCGAACACCGGTGAGCCGTCCAGCAGCTCCACGCCCATGCCCCGCCACTGCGACCCCTGGCCCGGGAAGACGAACACCGGGCCGGCGGGCGCCGCGATGGCCGTTCCCGCCACGACCGCCGGGTCGGGCTCGTCGGCGGCCAGCCTCTCCAACCCGGCCAGCAGCGAGTCCCGGTCGTCGCCCACGATCACGGCCCGGTGCTCGAACGACGACCGCGTCGTCGCCAACGACCAGCCCACCTCGGCCGGCTCGGTGTGGGGGAGCCGCGTGGCCAGGTTCGAGGCCTGGGCGCGCAGCGCTTCGGCGGTGCGCGCGGAGAGCACGAGGGGCAGGACGCCGGGCCGGGAGGTGCGCTCCGGCTCGGGCTGTTCGGGGGCTTGTTCGAGGATGAGGTGGGCGTTGGTGCCGGAGATGCCGAAGGAGGAGACGGCGGCGCGGCGCGGCCGGTCGGTGTCGGGCCACTGGGCGGCCTCGGTGAGGAGGCGGACGTTTCCGGTGGCCCAGTCGACGTGCGGGCTGGGCTCGTCCACGTGCAGGGTGGCCGGGAGGTGGCCGTGGCGCAGGGCCATCACCATCTTGATGACAGCGGCGGCACCGGCGGCGGCCTGGGTGTGGCCGATGTTGGACTTGATCGAGCCCAGCCACAGGGGCCGGTCCTCGGGGCGGTTCTGGCCGTAGGTGGCGAGGAGGGCCTGTGCCTCGATCGGGTCGCCCAGGGTCGTGCCCGTGCCGTGGGCCTCGACGGCGTCCACGTCCGTCGGATCCAATCCGGCCGTGGCCAGGGCCTGGCGGATGACGCGCTGCTGCGAGGGGCCGTTGGGCGCGGTCAGGCCGTTGCTCGCGCCGTCCTGGTTGATCGCCGAGCCCCGCAGGATCGCGAGCACCCGGTGCCTGTTGCGCCGGGCGTCCGACAGCCGCTCCAGCACCAGCAGCCCGGCGCCCTCGCTCCAGCCGGTGCCGTCGGCGGCTGCGGCGAACGGCTTGCACCGCCCGTCCGGGGCCAGGCCGCGCTGCCGGGAGAACTCGACGAACGTGTTCGGCGTGGCCATCACCGTCACCCCGCCCGCGAGCGCCAGATCGCACTCACCCTGCCGCAGCGCCTGCGCGGCGAGGTGCATTGCCACCAGCGACGACGAACACGCCGTGTCCACCGTGAGCGTCGGCCCCTCCAGACCGAAGGTGTAGGCCACCCGGCCGGACGCCACGCTCGGCGTGGAGCCCGTCATGATCTGGCCCTCGTACCCCTCCGGGATCCGGCCGAGGAACCGCGCGCCGTAGTCGTCGTACATGATGCCGGTGACCACCGCCGTCCGGCTGCCGCGCAGCGCCACCGGATCGATGCGGGCGTGCTCGAACGCCTGCCACGCCGTCTCCAGCAGCAGCCGCTGCTGCGGGTCGGTGGCCAGCGCCTCCCGGGGGCTGATCCCGAAGAACTCCGCGTCGAACAGGGCGGCTTGGTGCAGAAAGCCGCCCTCCCTGGCGTAGCTCTTGCCCGTCCGCTCGGGGTCGGGGTCGTACAGCCCGGCCACGTCCCAGCCGCGGTCCTCGGGGAACGGCCCGATCGCGTCCACCCCGTCGGCGACCAGCCGCCACAGCCCGTCCGGGGAGTGCACATCGCCCGGGTAGTGGCAGGCCATGCCGACGATCACGACGGGGTCGTCGGCGTCTCCGGCCCGGGTCGGCGCGCCCGCTCCCGGCGGCAGCGGCGCGGCGGCCGCGGTGGCGCCGAGCAGTTCGGTGCGCAGATGGCTCACCAGGGTCTCGGGCGTCGGGTAGTCGAAGACCGCGGTGGCCGGCAGGCGGACGCCGGTGGCTTCGTGGATCGCGTTGCGCAGCTCCAGCGCGGTCAGCGAGTCGAGGCCGAGCTGCTGGAAGGTCCGGCCCAGTTCGAGGGTTTCCGGCTCGGGGAGGGCCAGGACGGCGGCGATCCGGTCGCGTATCAGCTCGCCGATCACCTGGTCCTGCTCGGCCTCCGGCAGCCCGGCCAGCCGCCCGGCCCAGGAGGGGGACACGGCGTCCGGCGCGGCCGTACGCGCCGTACGCACCGGGACGCGCACGAGGCGGCGCAGCAGCGGGGGCAGCGTTCCGGCGGCGGCCTGCTCGCGCAGCACGGCGAGTTCGAACCTGGCCGGGACCAGCACGGGCGGCGCGGTGGCGAGCGCCGCGTCGAACCGGGCCAGGCCCTGCTCCCCGGACATCGCGGCGGTGCCCGAACGCGCCATCCGGGCCAGATCCGCGGTGGCGAGGTGTTCGGTCATCCCCTCGTCCACCCCCCACAGGCCCCAGGCCAGCGAGGTCGCCCGGCCGCCCGCCGCGCGCACGTGTTCGGCGAGGGCGTTGAGGAACGCGTTCGCCGCGCCGTAGTTGCCCTGCCCGCCGCTGCCGAGCACCGAGGCGGCGGAGGAGAACAGCACGAACGAGGCGAGGCCCGCGCCCTCGGTCAGCCGGTGCAGATGCCAGGCCGCGTCCACCTTCGGCGCCAGGACGGCGTCGAGTTGGCCGGGCGTCAGCGAGGTGACCACGCCGTCGTCGAGCACGCCCGCGGTGTGCACGACCGACGTCAGCGGGTGCTCGGCGGGGACGGTGGCGAGCAGCGCGGCCAGCGCCTCGGGGTCGGAGGTGTCACAGCTCTCGACGCGTACGTCGGCCCCGAGCGCGGCCGCGAACGCGTCGATGCCCTCGGCGGCCGGACCGCTCCGGCTGACCAGCAGCAGATGCCGGACACCGTGGGTTTCGACGAGGTGCCGGGCGAGCAGCCGGCCGAGCGAGCCGGTGCCGCCGGTCACCAGTACGGTGCCCTCGGGGTCGAACGCCGTCGGCGCCGTGTCCTCGTCGGGGAGCGCCGCGACCAGCCGGGGCACCAGCACCTGCCCGTCGCGGAGCGCCAGTTGCGACTCGCCCGCGGCCGTGGCGGCCGCGACCGCCGCCGCCAGCGCGTCCCGGGACGCCGGGCTGTCATCCGTGTCCACCAGCACGATCCGCCCCGGGTGTTCGGCCTGCGCGGCGCGCAGCAGGCCCAGCATCGCGGCGCCCGCCAGGTCGGCCGGAGCGTCGGCCGGGTCGGCGGCGATGGCTCCCGTAGTGAGCACCACCAGACGGCCGGTGGCGAGGGCGTCGTCCGCGAGCCACTCCCGCAGCCACGCGAGTACGTGGTGCGTGGCTGCGCGCACCCGGGCGGGCGGCGCGTCGCCATCGGGGGCGCAGAGGCAGCCCATGGCGATCAGGTCGGGGGCCGGGGCCCCGGCGGCGACCGAGGCGCTCAGCGCGGCGAGGTCCGGATGGCGCGCCACGCGCTCATCGGGCAGCGCGGCGGTGGCGCCGTCGGTCCGGTCCGTGCCGTTCGCGTCGACCACGGCCCAGCGGTCCGCCGTCGCCGTCGGCACCGCGGCGGGCAGCGCGAAGGGCTCCCAGTCCAGCCGGTACAGCGAACGGTCGGCCTGCGCCGCCCCGGACCGCCACCGCTCGGCGGAGACGGTGCGCAGCGTGAGGGCGTCGACCGTGGCGACCTCTGCGCCGGCGTCGTCGGACAGCCGCATGGCCACGCTGTCCGGCCCGGTCGGCGTGATGCGGACCCGCAGCCGGGACGCGCCGCGCGCCGACAGCCGCACACCGCCGAAGGAGAACGGCAGCCGGACCGTGCCCGGCGCGCCGCCCGCCTGGTCCTCGCCGGTGAACAGCGCGCCGATCGGGTGCAGGGCGGCGTCGAGGAGGGCGGGGTGGACGGCGTACGCCCGGCCGTCGTCCCGCAGGCCGGGATCCAGGCTCACCTCGGCGAACATCTCCTCGCCGACCCGCCACGCCGCGCGCAGCCCCGTGAACACAGGTCCGTAGCGGTACCCCTCGTCGGCCAGCCGCTCGTACAACCCGGCCACGTCGACCTCTTCCGCCCCGGCCGGTGGCCACGGGGCAGGCGGCGCCGCGGGCTCGGGAGTGGCACTGGTCCCCGCGGCGGTCAGCGTGGCGGTGGCGTGCCGGTGCCAGGGTCCGTACGGCTCATCGGCACCGTCCGACGCCTCGGCGCCGCCGCCGGACGGGCGCGAGTAGACGGTGACGGCCCGTCGGCCGGCCTGGTCGGCGGCCCCGACGGCGACCTGGAGATCCACCGCCCCCACCGGGGGCAGCAGCAGTGGCGCCTCCAGGGTGAGGTCCGCGATCCGGTCGCAGCCGGTCCGTTCGCCCGCCTGGAGCGCGAGTTCCACGAAGAGCGTGCCGGGCAGCGGCACCGCGTCCACGATGGCGTGGTCGGCCAGCCAGGGCTGACCGCGCAGCGACAGCCGGCCGGTCAGCAGCAACCCGCCGTCCGCCGGTTCGAGCGCGGCGCGCAGCAGAGGGTGGTCGCTCGCCTCGAGCCCGGCGGCCCGTACGTCCGCCTCCGCTTGCGGGGCGTCCCGCCAGTAGCGGCGGCGGTCGAAGCGGTAGCCGGGCAGGTCGGTGGCCGGGGTCCCCGGCGGGAAGGCGGCGGCGAAGTCGACGGTCTCGCCGTCCACATGGAGCCGCGCGAGCGCGGTCAGCAGCGTACGGGACTCCTCGCGGCCGCCGCGCAGCGCCGCGGCGAGCACCGGCGCGCCCGCGCCCCCCGATCCTCCGCCGGCACCTTCCGCTGCCAGGCAGTCGCGGGCCATGGTGGTGAGCACGGCGTCCGGGCCGAGTTCCAGGAAGCGGGTGACGCCCTCCGCGCGCAGGGCGGCGATGCCGTCGCGGAACCGCACCGGCTGCCGCGCGTGCCGCACCCAGTAGTCGGGGTCGCACAGCTGCTCGGCGCCGGCCAGCGCGCCGGTCACGTTCGAGACGACCGCGATCCGCGGCGGGGCGTACGTCAGCGAGGCGGCGACCCGCCGGAACTCCTCCAGCATCGGATCGATCCGCGGCGAGTGGAAGGCGTGGCCGACCCGCAGCCGCCGGGTCCGGTGTCCGCGCTCCCGTATCGCGCGGGCGACCTCCTCGACCACCTCCTCGTCGCCCGACACCACCACCGACGTCGGCGCGTTGACGGCCGCCAGCGCCACCCGGTCGGCCCGTCCGGCGAGCAGCGGCGCCACCTCTTCCTCGGCGGCCTCCAGCGCGATCATCGCGCCACCTTCCGGCAGCGCCTGCATCAGCCGCCCGCGGGCGGCCACCAGCCGCGCCGCGTCCGGCAGCGACAGCACCCCGGCGATGTGCGCGGCGACCAGCTCGCCGACCGAGTGCCCCGCCAGATAGCCGGGCACCACGCCGAACGACTCCACCAGCCGGTACAGGGCGACCTCGACCGCGAACAGCGCGGCCTGCGTCACCCCCGTCGCGTCCAGCGGACCGGCCTCGTCCCCGTCCCCGTCGGCGGGCGCGAACACCAACTCCCGCAGCGAACGCCCCAGGTGGGGGTCCAGCGCTGCACACGCCTCGTCGAACGCGGCGGCGAACACCGGATAGGTCCGGTACAGCCGGGCGCCCATGCCGGGGCGCTGGCTGCCCTGCCCGGTGAAGAGGAACGCGCTGCCACCGAGCCGCGCCGGGGCGGACGCCCGCGTCACATCGGGATGTGTACGCCCCTCGGCGAGCTCGGCGAGCCGGGCACACAGCTCCTCGCGGTCCGTGCCCAGGACGACGGCGCGGTGGTCGAGCGCGGACCGGGTGGCGGCCAGCGACCAGCCCACCGCGTCGACCGGGAGGTCCGGGCGCGCGGCGAGGTGTTCGGCGAGCGCTGCGGCCTGCGTGCCCAGCGGCGCCGCGCCGCGCGCGGAGAGCACCCACGGCACGGCGGCGCCCTCCGGGCGTGGCGGCGTACCCGCGGGCAGCTCCGTGTCCGTGTCCGGCAGGGGCGGGGCCTCTTCGAGAATCAGATGCGCGTTGGTGCCGCTGATGCCGAAGGACGACACACCGGCCCGGCGCCGCCGCTCCCCGGTCGGCCACGCGACCGGCTCGGCCAGCAGCCGCACCGCTCCGCCGTCCCAGTCGACCACGGGCGTGGGCCGGTCGGCGTTCAGGAGGGCGGGCAGCGAGGCGTTCCGCAGCGCCATGACCATCTTGATCACGCCCGCGACACCCGCCGCGCCCTGGGTGTGTCCGATGTTCGGCTTGACCGCGCCCAGCCACAGCGGCCGGTCCGCGGGCCGCTCCTGACCGTACGTGGCCAGCAGCGCCTGGGCCTCGATGGGATCGCCCAGTGTCGTGCCGGTGCCGTGTGCCTCGACCGCGTCCACGTCCGCCGGAGCGAGCCGGGCGCCGGCCAGCGCCTGCCGGATGACGCGCTGCTGCGACAGTCCGTTGGGCGCGGTCAGCCCGTTGCTCGCGCCGTCCTGGTTGATCGCCGAGCCGCGCACCACGGCCAGGACGCGGTGACCGTTGCGCCGGGCGTCCGACAGCCGCTCCAGCACCAGCAGCCCCACGCCCTCGGCGAACGCGGTGCCGTCGGCCCCCTCGGAGAAGGCCTTGCACCGGCCGTCCGCCGCCAGCCCCCGCTGCCGCGCGAACTCCGTGAACACGTAAGGAGTGGTCATGACCGTCACCCCGCCCGCCAGCGCCAGTTCGCACTCGCCCTGACGCAGCGCCTGCGCGGCGAGGTGCATCGCCACCAGCGACGAGGAACACGCCGTGTCCACCGTGACCGCGGGCCCCTCCAGACCCAGGGTGTACGCCACCCGGCCGGACAGCACACTGGGCGCGTTGCCGGTGACCAGATAGCCCTCCGCGGCCCGGTCGATGTGCGGGGTGCCGAAGCCGGGCAGGGCGGTGCCCGCGTACACGCCGACGGGCGCGCCCTTCAGCGACCCGGGCGCGATGCCCGCCCGCTCCAGCGCCTCCCAGGCCACCTCCAGCAGCAGCCGCTGCTGCGGGTCGATCGCGGCGGCCTCCCGGGGGCTGATGCCGAAGAACTCCGGGTCGAACAGGTCGGCGTCGTGCAGGAAGCCGCCCTCGCGGGCGTAGCTGGTGCCCGGGTGGTCGGGGTCAGGGTGGAACAGCCGCTCCAGGTCCCAGCCGCGGTTGTCCGGAAACGCGGTCATCGCGTGCCGGCGGGCGGCGACCAGGTCCCACAGGTCCTCGGGCGAGGCCACCCCACCGGGGTAGCGGCAGGCCATCGCCACGATGGCCACCGGCTCCCGCTGCCCGTCCTCGACCTCGCGCAGCCGCGCCCGGGTGTCGTGCAGATCGGCGGCGACCCGCTTGAGGTAGTCGACCAGCCGCTCTTCGTTGGTCTCTGCGGTCACGGCATGTCCCTCCCCACCCGCTCAGTCTTGGCGCGCTTCAACGCGCGGGCTTCCTTCGTCACTGCTCGCTCCTTCGTCGCTGCGCGGCTCCTCAGTCCAGCCCGCACAGCGCGCCAAGACACGCTCACTTCGCCTGCCGCGCTCGTCGAGGCTTCTCGGGCTCTCTCGGCGTTCGTGCCAGACCGGGCTCATTGCACTCCGAGTTCCTTGTCGATGAAGTCGAGGACCTGGTCGGTCGTCGCGGCTTCGAGCCGCTCGGCCGCGCTGCCGCCGTTCCGGCCCGGGGCGTGGGCCGCCTTCCAGGCGGCCAGCAGCGACTCCAGACGCGCCGTCACCGCGCCGGGGTCGGCCCCTCCGGCGCCGTTCACACCGCCGTTCGCGCCGCCGTTCGCACCGGACGCGGTGAGCGCCGTCAGCGTCTCCTCCAGACCCGTCAGCCGGCTGAGCACGGGCGCGTAGAGGTCGGGCGCGGTCGCCGCCGCCTCCTCGGGGGCCAGTCGGCCGCGCAGATGCTCGGCCAGCGCCACCGGCTCCGGGTAGTCGAAGACGACGGTGGCGGGCAGCCGTACCCCGGTGGCGGCGGTGACGCGGTTGCGCAGCTCGACGGCGGTCAGCGAGTCGAACCCGAGCTCCTTGAACGCCGCGTCCGCCGGTACGGCGTCGGGGTCGGCGTGTCCGAGCACGGTGGCGGCGTGTTTGCGGATCAGATCGGTGAGCAGGCGGCGCTGTTCGGCCGGGGCGAGACCGCCCAGCCGGGCCGCCCAGCCGCCGGGCTCCTCGCCCGCCGCCGCGGTCGGCCGCGCCGCGCCCCCCGGCCCGCCGGAGCGGGCCCCCGCCGCCGACGCCTCCGCTGCCAGGGCGCGCAGCGGCACGGGCAGGGCCGCGAGGGGCTGCGCGGCCAGCGCCCGGGTGTCCAGGTTCAGCGCGAGCAGCGCCGGCCGGCCGTGCTCCACCGCCGCGTCGAACAGCTCCTGCCCCTGCTCGGCGCTGTTCGGAACGATGCCCTGCCGGGCGATCCGCGCCACGTCCGACTCGGTCAGCCCTCCGGTGAGCCCGCTCGCGGTGGACCACAGGCCCCAGCTCACCGACACGCCCGGCAGACCCTCGGCGTGGCGCCGCTCGACCAGGGCGTCGCAGAAGGCGTTGGCGGCCGCGTAGTTGGCCTGCCCAGGGGTGCCGAGGGTGGACGCGAACGAGGAGAACAACACGAACATGCCCAGCGGCAGCCCGGCCGTCGCGCGGTGCAGATGGGCCGCCGCCGCGGCCTTGGCCGCCCAGGCCTCGGCCATGCGCTGCTCGTCCTGCGCGGGCAGCATCGCGTCCGCCACCACACCCGCCGCGTGGACGACCCCGGTGAGCGGATGCGCCGGGTCGATCCCCGCGATTGCTTCACCCAGCGCGTCGGCGTCCCCGACGTCCACCGCGGCCACCCGCACCCGTGCGCCGAGCTCGGTGAGCCGAGCCGTCAGCTCCGCCGCGCCCGGGGCGTCGGGGCCGCGCCGGCCGAGCAGCAGCAGATGCCGCACCCCGCCCGAGCGCACCAGGTGTTCGGCGATCAGGCCGCCGAGGGTGCCGGTGCCGCCCGTGATCAGCACCGTGCCGTCCGGGTCCGGCGCGGGCGCCACGTCCAGCACCAGCTTGCCGGTGTGCCGGGCCTGGCTGAGCTGCCGAAGCGCCTGCCTGACCTGGCCGAGCCGCCACGCGGTGACGGGCAGGGGCGTGAACGCGCCGGTGGCGAACCGCTCGCCCACGGCGGCCAGCAGCCGCCCGATGTGCTCCGGACCGGCGTCCGCGATCAGGTCGAACGCCCGGTACGCCACGGAGTGGTCCCGCGCGACCCGCTCCGGGTCGCGTACGTCCGTCTTGCCCATCTCGATCAGCCGGCCGCCGGGCGCGAGCAGCCGCAGCGAGGCGTCGGTGAACTCCCCGGCCAGGCTGTTGAGGACGAGGTCGACGCCCCGGCCGCCGGTCGCCGCCGAGAACACCGCCTCGAACTCCAGGTCCCGAGAGGACGCCCGGTGTGCGGCGTCCACGCCCATGCCCTCCAGCACCGGGTGCTTCGCGGGGCTCGCCGTGGCGAACACCTCCCCGCCCAGATGCCGGGCCACTTGGACGGCGGCCATGCCCACTCCGCCGGTCGCGCCGTGGATCAGCACGGTCTCGCCCGGGCGCAGCCCGCCCAGCTCCACCAGGCCGTACCAGGCGGTGAGGAAGGCCACCGGGGCGGCCGCGGCCTCCCGCAGGCTCCAGCCGTGCGGCACGGGGGCGACCATCCGGGCATCGGCCACCGCCACAGGGCCGAACGCACCGTCGAACAGGCCCATCACACGGTCGCCCACGGCCACGCCGGTCACCCCGTCGGACACCTCCACGACGACCCCGGCGCCCTCGTTGCCGATCGACGCCTCGGCGTCCGGGTACATGTCCAGGGCGATCAGCGCGTCGCGGAAGTTGAGACCGGCGGCGCGCACGGCGATCCGCACCTCGCCGGGCGCGAGCAGGGCCGAGGCCTGAGGGCTTGAGGCCGTGGTGAGGTCGTCCGGGCCGGTCTTGCCAGCCACCACACGCCAGGCCCGCTCGCCCGGAGGGGCCGCCAGCTCCGGCTCGGTGTCCGCCCGGGCCAGCCGGGGCACCAGCGCCCGCCCGCCCCGCAGCGCGAGCTGCGGCTCGTCGGCGCGTACTGCCTCCCGTACCGCTTCGGCCAGTCCGGTGTCGGCGTCGCAGCCGGCGTCGCAGCCGGTGTCGATGAGGAGGAAACGCCCCGGGTGTTCCGTCTGGGCGCTGCGTACGAGCCCCCACACCGCTGCCGCGGCGGGGTCCACCGGCTCCTCGCCGGCGCCACCGGCCCGCACCCCAGAACGCGTGACCACGGCCAGCCGTGCGCCCTCGGCCACGCTCCCGGCGGCCAGCCACCGCTGAGCGAGCGCCAGTGTCCGGCGCGCGGTGGCCAGGCCCGTGTCCGCCCCCGCCGGGTCCGGGCCGGTCCGCACCGGGGCGACGACGACATCCGGGACGGGGGCGCCGCCGTCCACGGCGTGGCACAGCGCGTCGAGATCGGCGTAACGGGCGGCATCGGCCAGGCCCGAGGGGCCCTGGGCGTCATTGCCCACCACCGCAAGTGTCACCGGAACAGCCCCGGCCTCTTCAACCGCCGCAGCGGGAAGGGGCGTCCACTCCACCGCGAACAGCCCGTGCGGCCCCCGCGCACGGCTCGCCGCGCGCAGCTGACGGCCGTCGGTCTCGCGGAGCGCGACCGCGTCCGCGGTCAGCACCGGGGAGCCCGTGGCGTCGGCCAGCAGCACCCGCAGCCCGCCCGGCCGCGGCGACAGCCGGACCCTGAGCCGCGTGGCGCCACCCGCCCACAGCCGCACCCCGCTCCAGGCGAACGGGAGCAGCACCGCCGCGCGCCCCGCGTCGGCGCCCGGCGCGGCGGTGTCCAGGTGACCGGTCAGCAGCACCGGCTGCATCGCCGCGTCGAGCAGGGCGGGGTGGATACCGAAGCCGCCCGCCTGGTCCGCCGCCTCCTCGGGCAGCACCACCTCCGCCAGCGTGTCCTCGCCGTCGCGCCATACGCTCCGCAGCCCCCGGAACACCGTCCCGTAGCCGTAACCCGCCGCCGCGGCCCGCTCGTAGAAACCCTCGATCGCCACCGGGCGCGCCCCCGGCGGCGGCCACGCCCCGCCCGGCTCCGGCGCCGGGAGCGGCCCGTCCGCGCCGGGGAGCAGCGTGCCCACGGCATGGCAGATCCAGGTGTCCGGCCCGCCGGAGTCCTCCTCGGGCCGGGAGAAGAGCCGCACCGGACGGCGCCCGTCGACCTCCGCGGCGTCCACGACCACCTGGACCACCAGCCCGCCCGAGGCGGGAAGCGCCACCGGGACCTGGAGCGCCAGCTCCTCGACGCCGCCGCAGCCCGCCTCGTCGGCCGCCCGCAGCACCCACTCGACCAGCATCGCGCCGGGCAGCAACGGCAGGCCCGCGACGATGTGTTCGGCCGGCCAGCCGCCGCGCGCCGCCTCCGGCAGCCGCCCGCTGAGCAGCAGGCCGCCGTCGGCCAGACCCACGGCCACCGGGAGCAGCGCGTGTCCGACCGCGGTGAGCCCGGCCCCCGCCACATCGCCGGGACCGGTGCCGCCGCCGGCCGGCAGCCAGTACCGCTCCCGCTGGAAGGCGTACGACGGCAGCGGCACCGCCGTGGGCGCGGGCGCCCCGGCGTACCAGCTCGCCCAGTCGACCGCCACGCCCGCGACATGCGCCTCGGCCAGCGCCCGGCACAGCCGCTCCGGGCCGCCCTCGTCGCGGCGGAGCGTGCCGATGGCCGCGGCCGGGGAGCCCGCCGCCTCGATGCACTCCTGAAGGCCGAGCAGCAGCACGGGATGCGCGCTGACCTCGATGAACACCCGGTAGTCGTCCGCCAGCAGCGCCTGGACCGCCTCGGCGAAACGCACCGGCTGCCGCAGGTTGGTGAACCAGTAGCCGGCGTCGAGGCCGACGGCGTCCATACGGGCACCGGTCACCGTCGAGTAGAAAGCGATATCGGACGCGGTGTCGGACGCGGCGCCGGACACCCCGGCGAGCACCTCGGCCAACACGCCGGCGATGCCGTCCACCTGAGGGCCGTGCGAGGCGTAGTCCACGTCGATCGCGCGGGCCCGCAACCCGTCGGCCCGGGCGGCGGCCACCAGCTTCGCGATCTGCTCCGGCGGCCCGGACACCACCGTGGACGACGGGCCGTTGACCGCCGCGACCGCCACGTCCGGCGCGTGCAGGGCGGTCAGCTCCTCGGTGCGCTCGACGCCACAGCCCATCGAGGCCATGGCGCCGTGCCCGGCCAGCGCCCGCAGCGCCCGCGCCCGCAGCGCCACCACCCGGGCGCCGTCCTCCAGCGTCATCGCGCCCGCGACACACGCCGCCGCGATCTCCCCCTGCGAGTGGCCCACCACGGCGGCCGGTACCACGCCGTGCGCCTCCCACACCGCGGCCAGCGACACCATGACCGCCCAGAGCACCGGCTGCACCACATCGACCCGGCCGATGTCGGCCGCGCCCTCCGCGCCGCGCAGCACATCGGTCAGCGACCAGTCGACATGCGCGGCCAGGGCCCGTTCGCACGCGGCGACGCGCGCCGCGAAGACGGGGGAGGAGTCCAGCAGCGCCACGCCCATACCGAGCCACTGCGACCCCTGCCCGGGGAACACCATGACCGGGCCCGCGCCCACGTCCGCCGCCACGCCCCGCACCACCGCGGGGCCCGGCTCGCCCGCCGCCAGCCCTTCGAGCGCGGCCAGGAGGTCCGGCCGGTCACGGCCCACCACGACGGCCCGGTGCTCGAACGCCGTGCGGCGCGTCGCCAGCGACCACCCCACGTCGACGCTGCCACTCGCCGCCCCGTCCGCCGTCAGGAAGGCGCCCAGTCGCGCGGCCTGGTCCCTCAGCGCCGCCTCGGTGCGCCCCGAGACGAGCCAGGGCACCACGCCGCTCTCGGCGTTGACCCGCTGCTCATCTGTCTGACCGTCGGCGTCCGGGGCCTGTTCGAGGATCACATGCGCGTTGGTGCCGGAGACGCCGAACGACGACACCGCCGCCCGGCGCGGCCGCTCGGCCACCGGCCAGTCCCGGGGCTCCGTCAGCAGCCGCACCGTGCCACCGCTCCAGTCCACGTGCCGGGTCGGCTCGTCGATGTGCAGGGTCCGGGCCAGCTTGCCGTCCCGCAGCGCCATCACGGTGTTGATGGCGCCCGCGACCCCGGCCGCCGCGTGCGTATGGCCGATGTTCGACTTGATCGAGCCGAGGTGGAGCGGCCGGTCCGCCGGGCGGTCCGCCCCGTACGTGGCGATCAGCGCCTCCGCCTCGATGGGGTCGCCCAGCCGGGTGCCGGTCCCGTGCGCCTCGACCATGTCCACGTCCGCGCCGGACAGGCCGGCTCGCGCCAACGCGTCCCGGATCACGTTCTCCTGGGCGACGTCGTTGGGCGCGGTGAGCCCGTTGCTCGCGCCGTCCTGGTTGATGGCCGAGCCGCGCACCACGGCCAGGACGCGGTGTCCGTTGCGCCGCGCGTCGGACAGCCGCTCCAGCAGCAGGACGCCGGCGCCCTCGGAGAAGCCGGTGCCGTCGGCGGCGGCCGCGAACGGCTTGCACCGTGCGTCGGGGGTCAGCGCACGCTGCCGGCAGAACTCGGTGAACATCAGCGGCGTGGACAGCACGGTGACCCCGCCCGCGAGCGCCAGGGAGCACTCGCCCTGCCGCAGGGCCTGCCCCGCCAGATGGATGGCCACCATCGACGACGAGCACGCGGTGTCCACGGTGACCGCGGGCCCCTCGAAGCCGAAGGTGTACGCCACGCGGCCGGAGATGACGCTGGTGAGGCTGCCCGTGGTGGCGTAGCCCTCGAAGCCCTCCGGGATCCGCGGCAGGCCGGAGATGTAGTCCTCGCTCGACACCCCCACGTAGACGCCGGTCCGGCTGGCGCGCAGGGCGCCGGGCACCACCCCGGCGGACTCCAGCGCCTCCCACGACAGTTCGAGGAGCAGCCGCTGCTGCGGGTCCATCGCCAGCGCCTCGCGCGGGCTGATCCCGAAGAACCCCGCGTCGAAACGGTCGACGTCGTGCAGGAAGCCGCCCTGGCTCACATAGCTGGTGCCGAAGTTGGCGGGATCCGGGTGGAAGAGGCCGTCCAGGTCCCAGCCGCGGTCGGTGGGGAAGTCGCCGATCGCGTCGCCGCCCGACAGCACGAGGCGCCGCAGGTCCTCGGGGGACCGCACCCCGCCGGGGAAGCGGCAGGCCATGCCGACCACCGCGACCGGCTCCTGCTCCCCCTCCTCCAGCTCCCGCAGACGGGTCCTGGCGTCGTGCAACTCGGTGGTGACCCGGCGCAGGTACTCGACCAGTTTCTCTTCGCTGACCATGTCGTCACCTGCCTTCAGTGGGAGGGGCGCGGACGTGCGTCGGAGAGCACGCCGAGCTCGTTGTCGATGAAGTCGAGGATTTCGGCGGCGGTGGCGGACGCCAGCTTGTCCGCGGCGTCGAGCGTGGAGCCGTTGCCGTTGCCGTTGTGCGGAGTGTCCTGTGCGCTGTTCGGGGTGTCGGGAGCGAGCTGCTGCTCGATACGCCGGGCCAGCGCCTCCGGCGTGGGGTGCCGGAAGATGACGGCGGCGGGCAGCCGCAGCCCGCTGGCCGCCACCAGCCGGTCGCGCAGCTCGACGGCGGTCATCGAGTCGAAGCCCAGCTCCTTGAACGACGAGTCGCCGCGCACGGCCTTGGGGTCGCTCTGCCCGAGCACCGCGGCGGCGTGGTCGCGCACCAGCTCCAGGACGGCGCGGCGCCGTTCGGCGGGCCCGAGGCCGGCCAGCCGGCTCGCCAAGTCGGCGGTGCGGCCCGGGGCCGCGGCCACCGGCCGGACCGGTGCCCGGCCACCCGCGCTCGCGGCGAGTGCGCGCAGCGCGGCCGGCAGCTCGTGGGCCGGACGGGCGGCGAGGGCCCGGACCCGGATGTCGGCCACCACCAGCCCGGGGCGGTCGGCGTGGCAGGCGGCCCGGAACAGCGCCGCCCCGCGGTCCGCGCCGAGCACCCCCGCCCAGCGCCCGCCGGAGCCAGCCCCGGAACCCGCCCCGGAGCCGGCATCGGCGCCTATGGCAGCGGCCCACGGCCCGAACGCCACCGCGAGGCCGGGCAGCCCGGCCCGGCGCCGCGCCGCCATCACGGCGTCGCAGAACGCATCGGCCGCGGCCCGTTCGGGCGACACCGGACCGCCCCAGGTCGCGGCGGCGTCCGACAGGGTGACAAACCGGACCGACGGCAGTCCGGCGGTGGCCCGTTGCAACGCCGTCACCGCCCCGGCCACCGCGGCCCACCCTCGTACCGTGTCACCCGCCGACTCGACGGCGACCGGCTCGATGGCGGACGACAGCCCCGCGACGTGGACGACGCCGGTCAGTGGATGGGCCGGCTCGACCCGCGCCACCACCCGTTCCAGCGCGGCGGCGTTGAGCGGGTCGACCGTGACCACGCGCACCCGCGCGCCCCACCGCTCCTCACCGCTCCCGCCGTCGTCCGTACTCTCCGCGCCGCCGAAGCGGACCAGTAGCAGCTGCCGGACGCCCTCGGCGCGGGCCAGATGCTCGGCGACAGCCTCGGCGAGCGGGCTTCCGGCGTCCGTGACGAGGACCGTGCCCTCCGCGTCGAACGCCCCGTCGCCCGGGGCCGCGGCGGAGCGCGCCAGGTGTGGCGCGAGCAGTGTGTCCCCGCGCAGCGCGACCCTCGGCTCGTCGAGCGCGGCCACCCGCGCCACGGCCGCCGGACCCGCCTTGGCGCCGATGCCGGTGTCGGTGTCGGTGTCGATGAGCAGGAAGCGGCCGGGGTGTTCGGCCTGGACACCGCTCGCGTACCCCCAGGCCGCCGCCGCGGCCGGGTCCACCGGATCGCCCTCGGAGCCGTCGGGCGCCACCGCGCCCCGGGTGAGCACCGCGAGCCGGCTGACCGCCAGCCGCGGCTCGGCACACCAGCCGCGCAGCAGCGCCGCGACGCCCCGTACGGCGGACAGCGCCGCCTCGTCCGGCGCGGCCCCGGGGTGAGCGGCCGGTGTGCGCCACAGCACCAAGGACGGCGCGGGCGCTCCGGCGTCCAGCGCGGCCAGCAGCGCCGGAAGGTCCGCGTACCGATCGGCGTTCGCGTCGGCCGACTCCGTCTCCGACTCCGACTCCGTCAGCGCCTCGCCCAACACGGCCACCCGCCCCGTGTCGTCCTCGGCGCCGGAGGGCTCCGCGGGGGCCACCGCGGTCCAGTCGACGGCGAAGAGACCACCCGCGGCGGCCCCGCTCGCCTCGCGTATCTGCCGTACGCCACGCGGGCGCAGCACCACCGACTCGATGCTCAGCACGGGCGCCCCGGCCGGGTCGGACACCTCAATCCGCAGCTCGCGTTCTTCGTCTGCTTCGTCCAACGGCGACAGCCGGACCCGCGCGGCGCGCGCCCCGGTCGCCCACAGCCGGACCCCGCTCCACGCGAACGGCAGCCATACCCGGGCCTCAGCGTCGTCGGGGGCGGTCAGCAGCGCGGGCTGCAACGCGGCGTCCAGCAGCACCGGGTGGATGCCGAACCCGGCCGTGTCCTCACCACCTTCACCGTTGTCACCGCTATCACCGGCATCGTCGGGCAGCGCCACGTCGGCGACCAGGTCGGCGCCGTCCCGCCACAGCGCCCGTACGCCGCGCAGTGCGGGCCCGTAGCCGTAGCCGCGCCGCTCGGCCCGCTCGTACAGCTCCGCCGGATCCAGGGCCTCGGCGCCCGCGGGCGGCCACGGGACGACCGGCGTTCCGGCCGCCGCCGGGCCGGACCGGCCCCCGGGGACCAGCGACCCCACCGCGTGACACGTCCATTCCCCACCGGTGCCGACACCGCCACCGGCGTCGGCGGGCCGGGACGAGATCCGTATCCCACGGCGGCCGGACCCGTCCGGCGCCGCGATCGCGACCTGCGCCAACACGCCCCCGGGCGCACCCGACAGCTCCAGCGGCGCACGCAGCAGCAGCTCCTCCAGCGACGCCCCGCCCGCCTCGTCGGCGGCCAGCAGCGCCCAGTCGACCAGGACCGCGCCGGGCACCAGCCCGACACCCGCCACGGTGTGGCTGTTGAGCCAGGCCGTGTCGTCGGGCAGCCGCCCGTTGAGCACCAGGCCGCCGTCGGCCAGTTCGACCGCCGAGGACAGCAGCGGGTGTCCGGCCGGGCGGGTCCCGGCCCCGGCGGCGAGCCGCTCGCGACGGCCCTGGTCCGGCGTCAGCCAGTAACGCCGCCGCTGGAACGGATAGGTGGGCAGCTCGACCGTACGCGGCCTGTGGCCCTCGCCATCGGCGAACCAGCGGCTCCAGTCGACCGCGAGTCCCGCCGCGAAGCCGTCCCCCAGCGCCCGCGCCACCTGATCCGGGCCGCCCTGGTCCCGGCGCAGCGTGGGCACGGTGGCCGCCGCGACATCGGCCTCCTCGAAGCACTCCCGTAGCGCGGGAATCAGCACCGGGTGGGGGCTGACCTCGATGAACACGCGGTATCCGGCGTCCAGCAGGGTGTCGATCGCCGGGGCGAACCGCACCGGCTGCCGCAGGTTGGTGAACCAGTAGTCGGCGTCCAGCTCCTCCGTCGCCTGCCGGGCGGCGGTGACGGCGGAGTAGAAGGCGGCGCCCGAGGCGCGCGGGGCGAGGTCGGCCAGGTCGGCGCGGATCGTGTCGGCGAGCAGGTCGACCTGTGGGCCGTGCGAGGCGTAGTCCACGTCGATCGTCCGGGCCCGGTGGCCGGCCGCCTCACACGCGGCCACCACCGCGGCGACCTGGTCGGCGGGCCCCGACACCACCGTGGAGTACGGCCCGTTGAACACCGCCACCGTCACCTCGGCGGCCGCCGCGCCCCGGTCCGCGAGGAAGCGCTCGGCCTCCTCGGCGCTCAGCGCGACCGAGGCCATGGTGCCGTGGCCGGCGAGCGCCCGCAGGGCCCGGGAGCGGAGCGCCACCACCCGGGCGCCGTCCCGCAGGGACAGGCCCCCGGCGACGCAGGCGGCGGCGATCTCGCCCTGCGAGTGTCCGACCACCGCGGCGGGCGTCACGCCGAAGCTCTCCCAGACAGCGGCGAGCGACACCATCACCGCCCACAGGCAGGGCTGGAGGACATCGACCCGGGACGGCTCCGGCGCCCCCGGCGCGCCGCGCAGCACGGCGGTGAGCGACCAGTCGACGAACTCGCCGAGCGCCGCCTCGCACTCGGCGACGCGCGCGGCGAAGACGGGGGAGGAGTCAAGCAGTTCCACGCCCATGCCGCGCCACTGCGAACCCTGCCCGGGGAACACCATGACCGGGCCTGGCGCGGCCCCCGCGGAGACGGCGACGGCCGGCGGTCCGTCCGCCACCGCCCGCAGTGCGGACAGCAGCTCGTCCCGGTCCGCGCCGCTGACCACGGCGCGGTGCCGGTCCGCCGACCGCGTGGTGGCAAGCGACCACCCCACGTCCACCGGGGAGGGCGAGGCGCCGTCGGACACCCACTCGGCCAGGCGCCCGGCCTGGGCGCGCAGCGCCTCGGCGGTACGCGCGGACAGCACCCAGGGCACCACGCCACCCTCGGAAGAGGTCTCCGTAGCGGGCGATCCAGGCTGCTCAGGGGCTTGTTCGAGGATGAGGTGGGCGTTGGTGCCGGAGATGCCGAAGGAGGAGACGGCGGCGCGGCGCGGTCGGTCGGTGTCGGGCCACTGGGCGGCCTCGGTGAGAAGGCGGACGTTTCCGGTGGCCCAGTCGACGTGCGGGCTGGGCGCGTCGACATGCAGGGTGGCGGGCAGTCGGCCGTGGCGCAGGGCCATCACCATCTTGATGACGCCCGCGACACCCGCCGCCGCCTGGGTGTGGCCAAGGTTGGACTTGATGGACCCGAGCCACAGGGGCCGGTCCTCGGGGCGGTTCTGTCCGTAGGTGGCGAGGAGGGCCTGGGCCTCGATCGGGTCGCCCAGAGTGGTGCCCGTGCCGTGGGCCTCGACCGCGTCCACGTCCGCCGGGTCCACCCCGGCCGTGGCCAGGGCCTGCCGGATGACGCGCTGCTGCGAGGGGCCGTTGGGGGCGGAGAGGCCGTTGCTCGCGCCGTCCTGGTTCACCGCCGAGCCACGGATGACGGCGAGCACCTGGTGGCCGTTGCGGCGGGCGTCGGAGAGGCGTTCCAGCAGGACGAGCCCGGCACCCTCGCTCCAGCCGGTGCCGTCGGCGGCGGCGGCGAACGGCTTGCACCGCCCGTCCGGGGCCAGGCCGCGCTGCCGGGAGAAGGAGGTGAACATGCCGGGCGTGGCCATCACCGTGGCCCCGCCCGCGAGCGCCAGGTCGCACTCGCCCTGCCGCAGCGCATGCGCGGCGAGGTGCATTGCCACCAGCGACGACGAACACGCCGTGTCCACCGTGAGCGCCGGTCCCTCCAGGCCGAGGGTGTAGGCCACCCGGCCGGAGGCCACGCTCGGTGTGGAGCCGGTCAGCAGATGCCCGTCGATCTCGGCGGTGGCCTCGTGCAGCCGTGGCCCGTAGTCCACGGCCGTCGCCCCCACGAAGACGCCGGTCGCGCTGGAGCCCAGCGAGGTCGGCGGAATGCCGGCCCGTTCCAGCAGCTCCCAGGAGAGTTCGAGCAGGATGCGCTGCTGCGGATCCATGGCCAGCGCCTCGCGCGGGCTGATCCCGAAGAACTCTGCGTCGAAGTCCCCCGCGTCGTGGAGAAAGCCGCCCCGGCCCGTCGCGCTGCCGCCGCTGCCGCCGCTGCTGTCCGGGTTTCGGCCGAACAGGTCGGCCAGGTCCCAGCCCCGGTCGCCCGGGAACTCACCCACGGCGTCGGTGCCTTCGTCCACCAGCCGCCACAGCGCCTCGCCGGAGTCGGCCCCGCCCGGGTAGCGGCAGCTGACGGCCACTACGGCGATAGGGTCGTCGGCCGTGGCCGACCGGCGCGTCGGGGCGGGGGCGGTGGCCGGCCGCCCGTCGCGGGCCGCGCGCAGCCAGGCGGCCACGGCGTTCGGCGTGGGGTGGTCGAAGGTGAGGGTGGCGGGCAGGGGGATCCGCGTGGCCGTGCTGAGGCGTTCGCTCAGCTCCGTGGCGGCCAGCGAGTCGAAGCCGAGCTGTTTGAAGGTCAGGCTCGGGTCGATGCCGTCGGGGCTGTCGTGTCCCAGCACCAGGGCCGCGTGCGTACGGACGAGGGCCAGCGGCTCGCCGGGGGAGCCTCCATTGTCGGCGGAGGTGGCGGCCGGGGTGGCGGCCGGGGCGGCGGCCGGGCCCGATGACAAGGCCGGAGCTGCCCGCCGCCCGTCCGCGGCCTCGTCCAGGGCGTCGTTCAAGGCGTCGTCGGGCCAGTGGCGTTCGCGCTGGAAGGCGTAGGTCGGCAGGGGCACCCGCCGGGGCTCGTGCCCGGCGAAGCCCGCCGCCCAGTCGACGGCCACGCCTCGTACGTGCGCCTGTGCCATCGCCGCCACGAAGCTGTGCGCCTCCGGCCGTTCGCGGCGCTGCACCGCCACCGCCGCCGGGCGGGGCGCGTCGCCCGCCCAGGCCGTGGCGCTCTCCCGCGCCATGCCCGTCAGCGAGGCGTCGGGGCCGAGTTCCAGGAAGGTGGTGACCCCCGCGTCGCACAGGTGCCGCACACCGGAGTCGAACCGCACGGCCTGCCGGGCGTGGTCGGCCCAGTAGTCGGGCGAGCGCAGCTGGGCGTCGGTGGCCGGCCGGCCGGTCACGTTCGACACGACGGGGATGGCGGGCGCGGCGAAGGCGAGCCCGGCCGCGACCGCGCGCAGCTCCCCGAGCACGCCGTCCAGGTGCGGGGAGTGGAACGCGTGGCTGACCTTCAGCACGGTGGCCTTGCGGCCCTGCTCCCGCCACGCGGCGGTGGCCGCCACCACGGCGTCGCGGTCGCCGGAGACCACCACGGAGGCGGGTGCGTTGACGGCCGCGAGGCCCACCCGTCCGCCGTGTGCCTCCAGCGCGTGCCCGGCCTCCTCGGCGGTCGCCTGCCAGGCGGCCATCGCCCCCGGGATGGCGACCGACTGCATGAGGCGGCCCCGGGTCGCCACCAGCGCGCAGGCGTCGGGCAGCGAGAACACCCCGGCCACGTGCGCGGCCGTGATCTCGCCGACCGAGTGGCCCATCAGATGGTCGGGCGTGAGGCCCCACGACGTCACCAGGCGGTAGAGGGCCACCTCGAACGCGAACAGCGCGGGCTGGGTGTACTCGGTCCGGTCCAGCGGAGCCTCGGCACCCGGCCTCGCCTCGGCGAACATGACGTCCAGCAGCGGGGTGTCGAGCCAGGCGTCCAGATGCGCGCATACTTCGCGCAGCGCGGCGTCGAAGACCGGGTACGCCGCGCAGAGCTCGTGGCCCATGCCGGGGCGCTGGCTGCCCTGGCCGCTGAACAGGAACGCGACCCGGCCGCCGCCCGCGCGGCCACGGAACACCCCCGTCGCGTCTGCCCCGGCGGCCAGCGCGTCGAGACGACCGAGGAGTTCACCGCCGTCGGTGCCCGTGCCCGTGCCCGTGCCCAGGACGACGGCCCGGTGGGGGAACGCCGTCCGCGTCGTGGCGAGCGCGTGGCCGACGTCCACCGGGTGCAGCCCGGGGTGTGCGCGCAGGTGTTCGCGCAGCGCGGCGGCCTGGGCCGGCAGGGCTTCCGCGCTCGCCGCCGAGACGACCCACGGCGTGACGGGCGGGGCGGGGCGCGCGGACGCGTCCCCGGGCGGTGGCGGCGTCGGCCGCGCCGATGCCGTGGCCGTGGCGGGCGGCTCGGCCAGGACGACATGGCAGTTGGTGCCGCCCATGCCGAAGGAGCTGACCCCGGCGGTGAGCCGCCGCCGCTCGTCCGGCCAGGGCCCGAGCTCGGTCTGGACGCGCAGGCCGAGCTCGTCCAGCGGGATGTCCGGGTTGGGGGTGGCGAAGTTGAGACTCGGCGGAAGCCGCCGGTGATGGATGCTCAGGGCCGTCTTCAGCAGCCCCGCGATGCCCGCGGCGGCCTCCAGGTGGCCCACGTTGGTCTTGACCGAGCCGACCCGCAGTGGGGTGTCCGCCGGGCGCCGCCCGCGGAGCGCGGCGCCGAGCGCGGCGGCCTCGATCGGGTCGCCGACGGGTGTGCCGGTGCCGTGGAGTTCGACGTACTGCGGTTCGGCGGGCGCCACTCCGGCCGCCTGCCACGCCTGCCGCACCACATCCGTCTGCGCCTCGGCGCTCGGCCGGGTCAGCCCGTCGGTGGCGCCGTCGTTGTTGACGGCGCTGCCCTCGATCACGCAGTACACCGGGTCGCCGTCCCTGACGGCCGCGGCCAGCGGTTTGAGGAGCAGCATGCCGCCGCCCTCGCCGCGTACGAAGCCGTTGGCGCGCGCGTCGAAGGTGTAGCAGCGGCCGTCCGGTGAGAGGCCCTGGAACTGGGCCTCGGCCACCCGCATGCTCTCCTCGGCGAGGATCAGGTTCACCCCGCCGGCCAGCGCCAGATCGGCCTCCCCCCGGCGCAGGCTCTCGCAGGCCAGGTGCACGGCGACCAGCCCGGAGGACTGCGCCGCGTCCACCGTGAGACTCGGGCCGCGCAGGCCCAGGCGGTGGGAGATCCGGTTGGCGATGATGCCGCGGTGCAGACCCGTCATCGTGTGACGGGTGATGTCATGGGGCCGGTGCCGGTGGAGGAGCGTGGCGTAGTCGTCCCAGATGGCGCCGGTGAACACGGCGGTGCGGCCGTCCGCCAGGGTGTCGGGGCCGAAACCGGCGTCCTCCATGGCCTCCCAGGCCAGTTCGAGCATCAGCCGCTGCTGTGGATCCATCGCCACGGCCTCGCGCGGCGAGATGCCGAAGAACCGCGCGTCGAAGGTGTCGACGCGCTCCAGGAGCCCGGCGAAGTACGGCGCGGAGCCGGGCCGCGCGGGCAGGCGGCCGGCCGGTACGGGAACGACGGCGCTCCCACCCGTGCGCAGCAGATCCCAGAACGCCTCCGGGTCGGGGGCGTTCGGCAGTCGACAGGCCAGGCCCACGATCGCGACGGGAGACTTCGCCTGCGGTGAGCGGGTCGGGCTGCTCCCGGCCATGAAACCCCCATACCTGAATTGCAAAACCGCTGGTTATGGCTCGCGACATGCCCCGAACGGTGTTCATTCTGGGAATCCGGCCTAAAGTTGATCTAACCGAAAGCACTCCGGGCGGGTTGACAACGGGGTTGACCGCGCCGGGGTAAAGATCGCGTCGATGATCTGCCGCACCGGGGCCCGACACCCGGTGATCGTGGCCCGAGCAACCGGGGCGGCGACGGTCACCGGTCGATGAATCGCCGTATATGCCCATTTGGTTGTCGGTAGATCGACCCTCACACTGTCGCGCCGTGCGCCGTTAGGATGCGGCGATGCTGCTTTCTCTGCGAGCTCTGTTGCCGATTGTTCCGCCGTCAGCGCCAATCGGCGTCCCCGGCGCCGGCCGCAGTGGTGCACGATGATTCAGCGCACCCGCCGATCGCAAAGCGTCCGTCGATCTTCATAGCCGAGAAGCCCACTCTCACCCGACGCCAATATCGAACTGGGGGCAATGTTGTATCCGCGTGTAAAGTGCAGACGTGGCTTCGCTCTGGCTAAGCTGTCCACGGCGTGGGTAAGACGTCACCACTGAGGTCCGAAGCGCTACCATAAAGGCTTCGGGCCGTCTTGTGTATGGTCGACAGGTTCGAACATAAAATCGGGGTGAATTTCGAATGCTGACCAAATTCGAACGCAATGGTGAGTGCCCCAGGGCCGGCATGGCGCCGACCACGGTGGGGGGTCGCGCGTCATGAGGTACGAGATACTCTGCCCGCTGCGCGTCGTGGACGGCACGTCCACGACCTCGCTCAGCGCCCGGAAGATCGAGGTGCTGCTGGCCGCTCTGCTGGTGCGTGCGGACGACGTGGTGAGCAGTGAGGATCTCGTGAAGGAGATCTGGGGTACTCGCGCACCGCGTCAAGCCGTGGCCACGCTCCACGTCTACGTGTCCCAGCTCCGCAAGTTCCTCAGGCGCTCCGCCGACCGGACCGAGAGCCCCATCGTGACCGCTCGCAGCGGCTATGTGCTGCGTCTCGGCGCGGACGAACTGGACTTCCACGTCTTCCAGGACCTGGTGCGCCAGGGCCGGTCCGCGCGGCAGGCCGGGCGCACCCAGGAGGCGTGCGAGGCGTACGAGGAGGGGCTCGACCTCTGGCGCGGCCCGGTGCTCGAGGACCTGCGTGACGGGGCCATCGTCAACGGCTTCGTGTGCTGGGCCGAGCAGGCCCGGCTGGAATGTGTCGAGTCGTTCGTGGACGCCGGCCTGGAAATCGGCCGCCACCGTGAATTCGTCAGCTATCTCTATGCGCGGATCGAGGAGCTTCCGCTGCACGAGGCGTTCTACCGGCAGCTCATGCTGGCGCTCTACCGTTCGGGGTGCAGAGCGGACGCCCTGAGCGTCTATCAGTCGGCGCGGACGGTCCTGGGGGAGGAACTCGGGCTGGAGCCGTCCGCCACTCTCAAGCGGCTGCATCACGCCGTGCTCGTCGATGCGCCGGAGCTCGAAGCCGCCTAGCCGGCGAAGTGGTGCGGAGTAGCGCCCAGGTAAATTCAGTGCCGACCGAGTGCAGGGGGAAATTCAGTGCGGTACGAGATTTTAGGACCTCTCCACGTCGTCGATGAAAAGGGCAGTTCACTGCTCAGAGCGCAGAAACTCGCCACGGTTCTCGCGGTTCTGCTGATCCGCTCGGATCAGGTTGTCGTGGCGGATCAGCTCACGAGGGAGATCTGGGGCGAGCTGCCCCCGCGGCGGACCACCGCGAGCATCTACGTCTGCATTTCGCGGCTCCGCAAGTTCCTGAGCCGGCCCGGCCAGCCGGATCCCATCGTCACGCGTCCCGGTGGATATATGCTGCGCCGGGCGTCGAGCGAATGTGATTTCGATGTCTTCCAGCGTTTGGTCGCGGACGGCCGCAAGTGCCTCAGGGGCGGGGAGCCCGCGGCGGCGGCCACCCGCTTCGAACAGGCCCTGGCGCTGTGGCGGGGCCCGGCGTTCGGCAATGTCCAGCCGGGACCGATCATGGCGGGCTTCCTCAAGCGGCTGGCCGAGATGCGCATCGAGTGCGCGGAGATGTCCGCGGAGGCCCAGCTCGAACTGGGCCGCCACCGGGAGCTGGTCGGCCGGCTGCGGTCCCTCGTCGACGAGTTCCCGCTCCGGGAGACGTTCTACGGCCAGCTGATGCTGGCCCTCTACCGCTCCGACCGGAAGTCCGAGGCGCTCGGCATATACGAGTCCGCCCGGCGCGTCCTCGACCGCGAGCTGGGGCTCGAACCCGGGCGGAAGCTCAGAGAGCTCCGCCACACCGTGCTCGCCTCGACCTGACGGAGCGGGCCGACGGTGACCCGGGCCCCGGCCCCGTCCGTCCGTCTGTCGGTCCGTCTGTCCGGCCGGCCCGAACTCGCCGGGGGCCTCCCGCGCACGGCGCGGGCGAGCCCACCGGCGATGATTCCGGGCCCCGGGTCATTCGGCGACGTAGGTCCGGCGAATCCACTCGAAGACCCGCAGGTGCTGCCCCTGGTGCTCCTCGAACCGAGCTGTGGGCCGGAAGTGTTCGTAGGCGTTGCCGACGAGGAGCTTCAAGGTCGAGTCGGTGTCGTGGACATACCGCGCGCACGACTGATCGGTCAGCTGCGTGGGACCCCCGCGCAGGATGGCATTGGGTGCGGATGCGGACATAAGCGACTGCATTCCCTTCGCTATACATTTCAAGAGAAGGTTGGCATGAGGTGAAAGCGCGCCGATGTGTGACAAACCCCTTGTTCACAAAGGTCTTGTGGGGGCCCGACTTGGGTGAGATGGCAGATCGCCCCGACCTGCTCCCCCGGACCCGCTGCGCCTGGTCCAGCGTAGACGCGCAGGGTCATGCGGTGTGAGGGTCGTTCGACCGACAAAACGACGACGAAACGACCGACAAAGAGGTTCCCCCCTCACGGATCGTGAGGTTCCCGCCATCGCCGTGTCACACAGACGGTCGCCGAGGATGGATGACCCATGCCGCTTCCCTCACTTCCGCTCCGCGTCCAGCTGCCGGGCCTGAGGCGCTTACCCGAGTCATCCGGGCCCTGGGCGCGCGAATACGTCGCGTTCAACCGGCAGTTGGCGCTCTACGGCCGCGCCGGGGTGATGAGCGCCTGCGCGGTGCTGGCCGTGGTGGGCATGCCGGCGGGGAAGATGCCGGTCGCGGCGGCGATCGCGTCCGCCGCGTTCGCCTGGAGCTGGATCCACCTGTGGCTCGCCAACGCCTCGACGTTACGGCCGGGGCGGCTGCTCGCCCTCGACCTGGCGGTCATGACCGCGCTGTGTCTCAGCCAGTGGCTCACCGTCCCCGACGCGCCGACCGGCCACGGCAGCACCTGGATCCTGGTGTCCCTCAACTTCACGGCCGTGGCCTACCAGCTCATGCAGCCGCCCCTCGTCGCGATTCTGGCGACGCTCTGGCTGTGCTGCGCGGACCTGGCGGGCGCCGCGCTGCACCCGCGCCAGGAGTTGACCGACGTCGCGTACAGCCTGGGCTGGGTGCTGGTGAACATCGTCCTGGCCCAGGCCGTGGTCCGACTGGTGTTCGGCGAGAGCCGGACGGCCGACGAGGCCGCCGACCGGGCCGCGCGGGCGCGCCGGCAGGGCGAGGCGGCGGAGGCCCGGTGCGCGGCGGAGCGGGAACACCTGGCCGCGCTCCACGACACCGCCTGCGCGACCCTGCTGATCGCCTCGGCGCCATGGGCGTCGATGCGGCCGGAGACGCTGCGCGCCCAGGCCGCGAGCGACCTCGTCCGACTGCGCACCGAGCAGTCCGCCGCGGGGGAGGTGGACCTGACCGTCGAGCTGGCCGCCGAGATCGCCGCGCATCCCCTCCGGGCCACCACGCTGTTCGACCCGGATCTCGGCACGGTCTGGCGCCCCGCCGCGGCGGCGCTGCGCGGCGGCCTCGGCGAGGCGCTGCGCAACGTGGAGCGCTACGCGGGGGTGGGCGCCGTGCGGGTCACGGCGGTGCGCACCCGCCACACCGTGGTCGTGACCATCACGGACAGCGGGGTGGGGTTCGACACCGGGCGCGTTCCCGCCCAGCGGATCGGGATCCAGCGTTCCATCCGCGGGCGGATGGCGAGCGTGGGGGGCCGCGGCACCGTGGAGTCCCGGCCGGGGTGCGGCACGACGGTACGTCTGGAGTGGCCGCGTGCCTGAGGACCTGCGTCAGCTGATCACCCGTCACCAGCTCCGCGGCATCCGCGCCGGGGCACTGGTCATCCTGGTCACCCTCCACTTCGCACTCGCGCTGCCCGGCCTCCTGAGCAGCCTGGAGGAGTACCGGCACCCCTGGGTCCCTGTGACCGCCTACGGACTGCTCACCGTGATCCTCGGCGGCAGCGTCCTCCTCGGCCTCGACGGGCGCCCCTGGCCGCGCGGCTGGGTGCCGACGGCGCTGGCCGGCGCCTTCGCTGCCTCGGTGGCCGCCACCACCCAGGTGCCGGCGAGCCAGTACTTCGTCGGCGCCTCCCACTGGTCCTTCACCCTCGTGGGCTGGTTCGCCGTCGTCCTGCTCGGCCACCGGGGACCCATGGCGTTCGGCGCCTTCATCGGCTGCCATCTGGCCGTCAACACCGCCCAGTTGCTGACGGCCGACGTCCCCTCGCGGCCCATCGCCGCGGGCATGGCCGCGAGCGCCCTGTCCGCCTGCTGCTTCCAGATGACCATCGCCGCCGGCGCGAAGCTGCTGCTCAACAGCAGCACCGCCATCGGGGAGGCCCTCCAGGTGCAGGAGCGGGTGCGCACCCGCATCGCCGTCGCCACCCAGATCCAGACGGACCAGCGCCGGCGCTACGCCGAGCTGAACGCGACCGTGCTGCCCCTGCTCACCGGCCTCGCCAACGGCTCCCTGGACCCACGGGACGACGAGGTGCGGCGGGCCTGCGCGCTGGAAGCCGCCCGGCTGAGGCGGCTGTTCGCGGAGAGCGACTGTACGTTCGACCCGCTGGTCCACGAGATGCGGGCCTGTATCGACGTCGCCGAGCGCAACGGGACCACCGTGCAGCTCGCCGTCCGCGGCGACCCCCTCGAACTGCCGCTGCCGCTGCGCCGCGCGCTCCTGGACCCGGTCATCGCCGCACTGGCCGCCGCCCGGCAGACGGCGCGCGTCACCGTGGTGCGCGGCGAGAATCAGGTACGCGTGGGCGTGGTGGTGGACGCGCTGCGGGATCGGCTGCCCGAGCCGGCCGCGAGCGGGATCCGGGTGCGCACGGTCCGCGCGGAGGACCGTCTCCTCGTGGAGGCCGCGTGCCGGATCACAGCTCGTCCAGCGCGATCAGACCGTCCTGAACCGCCCTGGCCACCAGCTTGGCCTTCGTGGTCGCCGGGCGGCCGGCGTTCGCGTACTTGATCCGCACCCGGTCCAGATAGGTGTTCACCGTGCGCTCCGAGATCCCCAGGCTCTTGGCCACCATGGCCTTCGACTCGGACTGGAACCACTCCACCAGCACCTCCACCTCCCGCACGGACAGCACCGGGCGGCTCTGCCGGGTGTCGCTGCCGAACGCGCCGGCCAGCGACGGGGGTGTGTAGGGGATGTCCGCGGCGGCGGCCTGGATCGCCTTGACCAGGTGCCGCTGCCCCTCCGCCTTGGTGATGTAGGTGGCCGAACCCAGGTCCATGCAGGTCAACGCCGCCTCCTGGCTGTCCCGCATCGTGTAGACGACGACCTTGCGCTCCTGCGCGACCAGCACCTGCAACTCCTCGTACGCGGGTCGCCCGTTCTGCAACAGCAGGTCCATGACCACGACGTCCGCGCCCCGGCCCGGACCGCAGAGGGCCACCGAAAGCTCCGACCCCTCGGCCACCACCTTGATCGGCACATGGGCGGCGGCACACCAGGCCGCGATGCCCGCGCGTACCACGGGGTGATCATCGACCAACACGACGCTGAGGGCCATCCCTAACTCCACGCCCACCTACCTATTCGTGACGAACCTGTATAAGGAGTAGACAAACTGATGTGCCTTGAGGTTGTGTGGAATGGACTCGCTTGCTGTGATGCTTCACGTCATGCTTGGGGTTCCCGCGCAATCGGATCCGAGCCTGCCCAAAGGCTCCCCGGGTTTTACACCTCGAATGCGGAAGCGTGGCGAAAGATTCCGTTAATGAACGCTTGTTCGGCATGGGAACGTTTGCCCGAGTCGAGCCGGTGCCCGGTCCCGTCCACCCCCTGCCCGCCGCGCGGCGCACATCCCGGCGTACGTCCCGGTGAACGTGAAAACGGCGCCGTCACCACGACGACGCCGATGAAGAAGGAGTTGTGGCTGAAGCCCATCGACTGCGATGCGGCGCAGGAGCCGGGCCAGCTGGCCCGGCGGGAGGTCATAGCGGCGGGCGAGAGCGTTCTCGGTGACACGGTCCTCCGCGGCGATGCGCAGATAGCAGGTATCTGCTGAGCACGGCTTCACCCAGGGCAGAACGCCGCTCCCTTCCCCCGGCGCCCCGGATCCCTAGGCTGAGGAGGTGAGCACTCATGCGCCGAACGAAGCCCACGTCATCCCCCTGCGCCCGCAGGCCTCGCCACCCGGTTCCGGCGAGGCGACCCGCGCCCCGCAGCGACCGGCGGGAGCCCCACAGACACCCGCGCCGAGGGAACCCCTGTGGCGCGACCTCGTCGGCGGTGCGCTGCGGCGCGAGCGGCTCGCCCAGGAGCGCACGCTGAAGGACGTCGCGGAGGCGGCCCGGATCTCGATGCCGTACCTGTCGGAGCTGGAGCGCGGACGCAAGGAGGCCTCCTCCGAGGTGCTCGCGGCCGCCGCCCAGGCCCTCGGGCTCGGCCTCGCCGACCTGCTCTCGCTCGCCCAGGACGAGTTGGCCCGGCACGCCCGGAGCCGCGTGGGCCGGGGCCGCACGTCGCCCACGGCGCGGTACGACGGCCTCTGCCTCGCCGCCTGACCGAACGAACCGACGGCCGGTACGACGGGGCGCACCACCGTCGTACCGGCCGGCTCGTCGGCCTTCGGCCACGGCCTCGCGGGGTCAGACGAACGCGAGCCGTCGGCTCAGCACCTCGTCGGCGAGCCCGTAGGCGACGGCCTCCTCGGCGGTGAGCACCTTGTCCCGGTCCATGTCCGCGCGCAGCGTCGCCACGTCATGACGCGTGTGCCGGGACAGGACCTCCTCCACCTGCGAGCGGATGCGGACCATCTCCTTGGCCGCGAGGCTGAGGTCGGAGACCGTTCCCTGCCGGCCGCCGCTGGCCGGCTGGCCGAGCAGCACCCGCGCGTGCTGGAGCACGAACCGTCGCCCGGGATCTCCGCCGGCCAGCAGCACCGCCGCCGTCGAGGCCGCCTGACCGACGCAGAACGTGGAGATCGGCGCCTGCACGAACGTCATCGTGTCGTAGATCGCCATCAGCGAAGTGAACGATCCACCGGGCGAGTTGAGATAGATCGAGATCTCGCGCTCCGGGTTCGCCGACTCCAGATGCAGGAGTTGCGCGATGACCACATTGGCGACCCCGTCGTCTATCTCGGTGCCGAGGAAGATGATCCGCTCGTTCAGCAGCCGGCTGAAGACGTCGTAGGACCGCTCGCCCTGCGCGGTCCGCTCGATGACGTAGGGAACCGTGTACGACCCCATGTCACAACCCCATCCGTCGGCGCGACGCGGCCGGGCGGATGTCGGCGACCGACTCCACCACCCGGTCCACGATCCCGTACTCCCTGGCCTGCTCGGCCGTGAACCAGCGGTCCCGGTCGCCGTCCCGCGCGATCGTCTCCTCGCTCTGCCCGGTGTGCTCGGCGGTGATCCGCTCGATGGCCTTCTTGGTGAACTGGAGGTTCTCCGCCTGGATCTCGATGTCCGCGGCGCTGCCACCGATGCCCGCTGAGGGCTGGTGCATCATGATCCGCGCGTTCGGCAGCGCGAACCGCTTGCCGGGCGCCCCCACGGTGAGCAGGAACTGGCCCATGCTGGCGGCGAACCCCATCGCCAGCGTCGAGACGTCGTTCGGGATGAGCCGCATGGTGTCGTAGATGGCGAGGCCCGCGGTGACCGCCCCGCCGGGGCTGTTGATGTACAGGCTGATGTCGGTGCGCGGGTCCTCCGCCGACAGCAGCAGCAACTGCGCGCACACCCGGTTGGCCGACACGTCGTCGACCTGTGTGCCGAGGAGGACGATCCGCTGGGCGAGCAGCTGTGCCGCGAGATGGTCGTCGAAGCGGCTGGGCGGTGTCTCGCCCTCCCCCGCGCGGGGCGGGAGCGTGGTGAGTGGAGTCATCTGGTCTCCTTGTCGAGGTGGGGATGCCATCGACTCCACTCTTGACCTCGGGAGATCCCCGGATGCGGTTACTCTGCCCGCCGCAGATTCGCCACGGGCAGAGTCTTCGACACAAAAAAGAGGGTTGTGATCGTTGAATCACAACCCTCATAACCATGTACATATGGTGAGTGTCCGAGGGGGGACTTGAACCCCCACGCCCGATAAAGGGCACTAGCACCTCAAGCTAGCGCGTCTGCCATTCCGCCACCCGGACAAGGTGTCTGCCGTCCGGCCCTGGGCCGTTCCGACGGGAAAACCATAGCAAACATCCGGACGTGCTCGATCACGCGTACCCGCGCCCCGGGCGGCCCCCGCGGCGGGCCGGGGCGCGGGAAGTGTGGACGGGGTGTGACGGCGGTATTTCCGCCTTGGGCTGGACGGGTGTGCGGGGGAGGATGGCGGAGGACCCCTGTCGCGGGCCCTGCCCGCGCGCGGGCAGGGCCCGGCAGCAGAACCTTGAGGAGGCAGTGTGAGCGAGTCGACTTCGGCCGCGAGGGCGACCGGCACGGTCAGTGGTGAGGACGAGGTCGTCGACCTGTGCCGTGACCTGATCCGGATCGACACCAGTAACTACGGCGACAACTCGGGCCCGGGCGAGCGCGCGGCCGCCGAGTACGTCGCGGAGAAGCTCGCCGAGGTGGGGCTCGAGCCGCAGATCTTCGAGTCGGACCAGGGCCGGGCGTCGACGGTCGCACGGATCGCGGGCGAGGACCCCTCGCGCCCCGCGCTGCTCATCCACGGCCACACCGACGTCGTCCCCGCCAACGCCCACGACTGGACCCACCACCCCTTCTCCGGCGAGATCGCGGACGGATGCGTCTGGGGCCGTGGCGCGGTGGACATGAAGGACATGGACGCGATGACGCTCGCGGTCGTACGCGACCGGCTGCGCAGCGGCCGCAAGCCCCCGCGCGACATCGTGCTGGCCTTCCTCGCCGACGAGGAGGCGGGCGGGGTGTACGGCGCGCGGCACCTCGTCGACAACCACCGGGACCTCTTCGAGGGCGTGACCGAGGCGATCGGCGAGGTCGGCGGCTTCTCCTTCACGGTCAACGAGAATCTGCGGCTCTACCTGATCGAGACCGCTCAGAAGGGCATGCACTGGATGCGGCTGACCGTGGACGGCACCGCCGGGCACGGCTCGATGACCAACAACGACAACGCGATCACCGAGCTCTGCGAGGCGGTCGGGCGGCTCGGGCGGCACAAGTTCCCGGTCCGTGTCACCAAGACGGTGCGGTCCTTCCTCGACGAGCTGTCCGACGCGCTCGGCACCCCGCTCGACCCGGAGAACATGGACGAGACGCTCGCCAAGCTCGGCGGCATCGCCAAGCTGATCGGGGCCACGCTCCAGAACACCGCCGCGCCGACCATGCTCGGCGCCGGCTACAAGGTCAACGTCATCCCGGGCCAGGCCACGGCCCATGTGGACGGCCGCTTCCTGCCGGGGTACGAGGAGGAGTTCCTGGCCGACCTGGACCGGATCCTCGGCCCGCGGGTCAGGCGCGAGGACGTGCACGCGGACAAGGCCCTGGAGACCACCTTCGACGGCGCGCTGGTCGACGCCATGCAGTCGGCGCTCAAGGCCGAGGACCCGATCGCCCGCGCCGTGCCGTACTGCCTCTCGGGCGGCACCGACGCCAAGTCCTTCGACGACCTCGGCATCCGCTGCTTCGGCTTCGCGCCGCTCCAGCTGCCCCCGGAGCTGGACTTCGCCGGCATGTTCCACGGCGTCGACGAGCGGGTGCCGGTGGAGGGGCTCAAGTTCGGCGTCAGGGTGCTGGACCGGTTCATCGACGCCTGCTGACCGGATGGGCTAATCGATCACACATACTGACTGAATCAATAAGGGTGAATGGTGTCGTAGCTTCATAGCTCGATTGCTCCTTCCTCGTTACATGGTGTGCGGCCCCCAACAGGGCCGTTGCATCGATCATGTGACGTGGAGTCACAGTCCCGAGGTGTGCGATCCCGGGTGGCCCCGGAGACCGGTGAGGTGCTCCGGGGAGGCCCGGGTGGGGGGCGGGCGATTCGGCCCGTGCGCATTCCGCGGGACGGAAGGCAGGGGAGCGAGAGAGTTATGCGACAGGTTGCGAAAAAGGGCCTGATCACCATCGCGGCGGCGGGCGGGGTACTTGCCGTGACCGGCGGCTACGCCTACGCGGACACGGGGGCCGGCGGCAGCGCCGCGCACTCGCCGGGAGCGGTGTCCGGCAACTTGATCCAGGTGCCCGCCGAGGTCCCGGTCAATGTGTGTGGCAACACCGCGACCGTCCTCGGGGTGTTCAACAGCGGTGGGGGAAGCGGCTGCGGCAACAAGACGGGCGCCTCCGGGGGCTCCCAGCAGAGCGGCTCCAGCGCGGAGGGCGGCACCGAGAGCTCGTCGGGCGTCGGCTCCGGCAACGCCGTCCAGGTCCCGGTCCATGTGCCGGCGAACGTCTGCGGTAACGGCGTCGGGGTCGGCACGGTCGGGAACAGCGACATGGGTGGCGAGTGCGGCGGCGTCGTGGACGCCGTTCCGGACGACCCCGAGGAGCCGGGCAACCCCGACGAGCCCGGTAACCCCGATGAGCCGGGCAACCCCGACGAGCCGGGTGACCCGGGCAACCCCGGAAAGCCGGACGACCCGGGCAAGCCGCACAACCCCGGGCACAACAACCCGGGCGGCCACACGCCCACGCCCTCCTCGCCGGGGAACGGCGGCGGCCACGCGGCGGGCCACGGCGGGAACCACGGAGCCCAGCAGGTCGGTGCGAACGGCGTGGACGCCTCCTCGCACCTCGGGGGCTCCCAGCTGGCCGGCAGTGAGCAGCTCGCGCACACCGGCGCCGGGCCGGTCGCGCTGGCCATCCCGGCGGCCGCGGGCATGCTGCTCGCGGGCACCGTGCTCTACCGCAGGGCGCGGGCCGGACAGCACTGAGGCGGCACTGAGGCGGCCCTGAGGCCGCACTGAGCCGGTACTGAGACCGGCACATCGCGCTCCGGCGTGATCACGAGCGGGCCCCGCACACCGGCGGGGCCCGCTCAGCGCGTCAGCGGCTCACCACGTGGCGCGGAGCTGGCGGATGATCCGGCGGCGCAACCGCACTCTGCGGCTGCCGTCTGGATTCAGGCGAAGGCGGTCCAGCTCCCAGTGTCCGTACTCGGCATGGTCGGTCAGCAGGCGTGTGGCGGCCTTGCGGGAGACCCCGCGCGGCACATACACGTCACAGAATTCGTATTCCGGCATCGCATCTATTGTGCGGGACCAGGCCCGCTACGGATAGCGTCTGCACTATGTCTGATGCTGCGCAGCCATCCGCTGCCGAGGTACGCGCCGCCGCCGAAGCGGTGAAAGCCGCACTGGATCGTCACCTCGACGCTGTCGAACGCCGGTCCGGGGAGGACGACCGGGCCGTCTACGACGCGTTCAACGAACTGGCCGCGGCAGCCGAGGTGTACGACGAGCTGCTCTACGACGCCTACGACGAGGTGACGCCCTTCGAGATCCCTGGGGACGACTCCCTGCCCGCCTATACCGGGCCCGAGGAACCGAGCGCACTGACCGTGCTGATCCGCAGGGACTACGCGGTCGTCGAACCGCAGCGCCTGCTCGCGCAGGCCCGGCGGGTCGCCGAGCCGGACCAGGGCACCGGGGCCGGCGACGCCGGCGGGCCGGGCGGCGCGGCTGCCGTCGGCGACAGCGTGCAGGCCGCCGTCGGCGTGATCTTCGGCGAGTACGAACCGGACGAGATCGCCTCCCGCCACAAGGAGTTCGGCCTGGAGGAGGGCGACTCGACCCTGTGGGTGGCGGCCGGGGACGAGCTCCCGGAGCCGGGGGAGTGGCTGGCCACCCCCTTCGACCAGCCGGATCCGGAGCAGGTCGTCTGCCGCTTCGATGTGAGCTCGGTCTTCGACGAGGAGCTGGACGACGAGGACGACCTGGAGGTACTGGGCCCGGGGAGCTGAGCCCCGAGCACCTGCTTGAGGCGCCCGTCGCGCACGACGGCGCCTTGGACGCCCCGTCCGGCGAATCCGCGGACGGGGCGTCGTTCCATGTGAGGGCCTACCCGGCGGACGGGAGCTGCGTCTGGAGCAGCGACCGCAGCCGGGTGGTCCGCTCTGCCGCCGGGATCTCCGCCACCGCCCGCGCCAGGGCCGCCTCGGCGCCGTGCACCACGGACAGATGGCGCTCGCCCCGGCCGAAGGCCGTGTACGCCCAGGCCCTGGTCAGACCCGCGGCCGCGTCGCCGGGCAGCACCACGACCACCGCCGGCCAGCGGGCCCCGACCGCCTGGTGGGCGGTGAGCGCCCAGCCGAGGCGGACCGTGTCGGCGACCTGCTCACGGGGCACCACGACGGCGGTGCCCGCGCAGTCCAGATGCAGACCGTCGGCATCCGCCGAGACCACCGTGCCCGGCAGCGCACGGCCCGGCGCCGGGACATAGGCGACCCGGTCGCCCGGGTCGAAGCCGCCGAACCGGCCGGGGCCGGGGTTCAGCCGCTCCTTCAGGGCGGCGTTGAGCGCGCGGGTCCCCGCGCCGCCGCCGTGGCCCGGGGTGATCACCTGTGTGTGCTCCGGCTCCACGCCGATCGCGCGCGGCACCGAGTCGGCGACCAGCTGGACCGCGCGGTGCACGGCCTCGCCCGCGTCCCGCGCCGGGACGATCACGACCTCCTTGCCGGGGGCCTCGACCTGGTTGAGCTCACCGATCCCGATGCCCGAGACCAGCTCGCCGATCGGCCCGGGGTCCGGCGTCCGGGAGACCAGCTGGGGGCAGCGGCGGGCGGCCAGCAGATCCGCGAAGACCTTGCCCGGGCCCGCCGAGCCCAGCACACCGGGGTCCCCGCTCAGCACCAGCCGCGCACCGTCCGGCAGCGACTCCACGAGCATCGCCGCGGTCTCCACGTCCAGCTGCGGGGCGTCCAGCACGGCGAGCAGATCGAGCGCGAGCGCCCCGTCCTCGTCGCGGCCCGGGCCCTCGTGACCGGAGAGCAGCCCGGCGACGGTGACCGCCGAGGCGGCGTCGACCAGCGCGGCCAGCCGCTGCCTGCCGTCCTCGGTGTGCGCCGCCGCGTACGCCCGCAGCCCCAGGGACCTGGCCGCGGCGACGAGCGCCGCCGGTTCGGCCCGGGCGGCCTCGCCGCCGCTGTGCGCGACCAGCCCGTGGTCCGCCGCCGCGCGGATCAGCTCCGCGGCGGACGGGCTCGCTGCGGCGCCGGCCGCGGCCTCCCAGTCGGCCGCGCCCGGTGCGCCCGCGGCCACCTCCGCATCGCCGTCACCGGAGTCGCCGGACTCGCCGTCGGCCCCGCTCTCCTCGGTATCGGGCGCTGGGCCGCCGGACCGGTCGGCGAAGGTGCCGGCGAGCCGGGCCAGGCCGTCGGCCAGGCTCTCCTCCGCCAGGGCGAAGCGGTCCAGCCCCAGGAGGACCCGCACCGGCCGCTCCTCGTCCTCCCCGTTCCCGGCCGCCGGACGGGCGGCCCCCGGGGTGTCGAGGGCGTCCTGGAAGACCAGCACCCGGCCGTCCGCGATCGCGGAACGGAGCCCCGCGTCCGGATCCGGCACGGACAGCTCGGCGAGCCCGGCGCGCAGCGCGGAGGACTCCAGCGCGGTGTGCCCTTCGAGCGCCGCGCGCTCGAGCAGCCAGACCGTGAGCGCCTGCGACCGGCGCTCGTCGCCCGGCCCGCAGTCCGGCCCGAGCAGGGCCCGGGCGAAGCCGTCCGCCTGGTCGTGGCGCACACCGGGCACGGCCAGCAGCTGCCAGGGGTCCTCGCACAGCACCTCCGCGGCCCCCTCGCCCAGAGCGGCCGCGACCGCACCGGCCAGGGCCTCGGGGGCGCCGCCCTCGACCAGCACCTGCCGGACCTCGCCGGCGCCGGGGACGTCCCCCGCCGGGCGCGGCACCGGGCCGGGCGGGACAGTCGTGCGGACCGGCTGCCCGGCGCCCGGCCCGCCGGGCCCGGCCGACCGGGGCCGCTCGGGCCCCGGGCCGCCCGTACGCTCCCGGGCACCGTCAGGGCGGGCCCCGCCGCCCCCCGCGGCCCGCGCCGCGGCACCGCCGGGGCGGGCCGCGGGTGCGTCGTTGAAGAACGAGGCCGCCGACCGCTCGCCGCTCTCCACGGCCCGCACCGCCGCGGCCAGCGCCTCGGCCGCGGCGGACCGCTTGCCGCCCTCTGCGGGCTTGGCCGGGGACTCCTCGCTCCCCGTGCCGGAGGCGGACGCCGCCTGGGCTTTGCCCTTTTCGTCGCCACCGCTGTCGGGGGCCCCGTCGGCCCCGTCGGCCGCGTCCGTAGCCGTCCGCGCCGCGGGGGTGTCGGGGGTGGGCTCCTCCTCGGGGGCGGAGGCGGCCTCGCCGGCGAGGCGGTCGGTGCTCACAGGGTGCTCCAGTCCTGATCGGGATAGCGGTGCACGGGCGCCGACACATCGTCGAGCGCCCGGCAGATTTCCTCGGGAAGACTAAGCGCCTCCACTGACAGCGCCGCCCTGAGCTGCTGTGCGTTCCGCGCGCCGACGATCGGCGCGGTGACGCCCGGGCGGTCCCGGACCCAGGCGAGCGCCACATGCAGCGGGGTGGTCGCCAGGCCGTCGGCCGCGGTGCAGACGGCCTCGACGATCCGGCTCGCCTCCTCGTCGAGATACGGGGCGACGAAGGCCGCCAGCTGCTCGGAGGCGCCGCGCGAGTCGGCCGGGGTCGTGTGGCGGTACTTGCCGGTCAGCACCCCGCGGCCCAGCGGGGAGGAGGGCAGTATGCCCAGGCCCAGGTCCAGGGCGGCGGGCAGCACCTCCCGCTCGATTCCGCGCTGGAGCAGCGAATACTCCATCTGCGTGCTGGCGAGCCGGGTGTGCGCGCCGGGCGAGGCGAGCTGCCAGGTGGCCGCCTTGGCGAGCTGCCAGCCGGAGAAGTTGGACACCCCCACATACCGCGCCCGCCCACTGCTGACCGCGATGTCCAGCGCCTGGAGCGTCTCCTCGATCGGGGTGACCGGGTCGAAGGCGTGCACCTGCCACAGGTCGACATAGTCGGTGCCGAGCCGCGCGAGCGAGCCGTCGAGCGCGGCCAGCAGATGGCCCCGCGAGCCGTCGAAGCGGCGGTCGGGATCGGGGACGCTGCCCGCCTTGGTGGCGATCTGGAGGTCGCGGCGCGGCACGAGACCTTCCATCAGCTGGCCCAGGAGGTACTCGGCGCCGCCGTCCGCGTACACATCGGCGGTGTCCACGAGTGTCCCGCCCGCGTCCCAGAACGCCTTGAGCTGATCCGCGGCGTCGTGTTCTTCGGTGTCCCGCCCCCAGGTGAGCGTGCCGAGCCCGAGCCGGGATACGCGCAGGCCCGTGCGGCCGAGGTGCCTTAGCTCCATGAACGTTGAGATTACTGGCCGGAGATCGAACCGTGTTCGGCCTGTGGATAACCCGGTCCTGACGTACCCCGACGCGGCGCGCTAGAGTCCGGGCGACAAGGACGTTACTGATGGGTAAGGGGTGCGGCATGAGGCTCGGAATCAACCTCGGCTATTGGGGCGCCGGGATGGACGCGGACAACCTCGCGGTCGCCCGGGAGGCCGACCGCCTCGGCTACGCGGTCTGCTGGGCCGCCGAGGCGTACGGCTCCGACGCCGCCACCGTGCTCTCCTGGGTGGCCGCGCAGACCGAGCGCATCGACGTCGGGTCCGCCATCTTCCAGATCCCGGCCCGTACGCCCGCGATGACGGCGATGACCGCGGCGACCCTCGACTCGCTCTCCGGGGGCCGCTTCCGGCTCGGCCTCGGCGTCTCGGGACCGCAGGTCTCCGAGGGCTGGTACGGCGTGCGCTTCGACAAGCCGCTGGCCCGCACCCGCGAGTACGTGGAGATCATCCGCAAGGCCATGTCCCGCGAGCGACTGACCCACGAGGGCGAGAACTGGACCCTGCCGCTGCCCGGCGGCCCCGGCAAGCCCATCAAGCTCACCGTGCACCCGGTGCGCGAGCACATCCCGCTGTACATCGCCGCCATCGGCCCGAAGAACCTCGAGCAGACCGGTGAGATCGCGGACGGCGCGCTGGTCGTCTTCTTCGCACCCGAGCACGCCGAGGCGACGACCCTGGGCCCGATCCGCGCGGGCCGGGAGAAGGCCGGCAAGGACCTGAACGGCTTCGACCTGGTGCCCACCGTGCCGATGGCGGTCGGCGAGCACATCGACGACCTCGCGGACCGCTTCCGCCCCTACACCGCGCTGTACGTGGGCGGCATGGGCAGCGCGAAGCAGAACTTCTACAACAAGCTGGCGCGGCGGATGGGGTACGAGAAGGAGGCCGCCGAGATCCAGGAGAAGTACCTGACCGGCGACAAGGAGGGCGCCGCGGCCGCCATCCCGCGCGAGCTGATCGACTCCACGGCGCTGCTCGGGCCCGTCGAGCGCATCGCCGACCGGATGCGGGCCTACGCCGAGGCCGGGGTCACCACGCTCTCGCTGTCCCCGTCGGGCTTCACCCTCGACGAGCGCCTCGCGGGCCTCCGCGCGGGCGTCGAGGCCCTGGAGCGAGCCGGGCTGGCCTAGAGGCGTTCCGGCGGGGGACACCGGCCGGGCCGGGGAAGCCGGGGGGGATCTACGGCCGTGGTGGGGGCTCGGGGTGTCTTCCCCGCCACGGCCGTCACTCAGCACAACGCCTCGGGGCCCGCGCGGTTACGCGGGCCCGGCGCCCTCCCACTCGTCCGTCCGGCGCAGCCGGGCCGCCCATCTGTTGCCGCCGCCGACCCGCGGCATTTGACTTTTGCTGCGCGGAACGTCGTGCGACGCCGTGCACGGAGGTGGCGGAGATGCTCTCGGCGAAGAAGCTGTTCCAGGAGATCCTCGACAACGACGAGTCGTTCCGGCTCTTCTGCTCCATCGCCGCCAGCGGCGAGGCCCAGGGCGGCTGGGAGAACGGACGGATCGCCGCCCTCGTGCCGGAGAGCCAGCGCGCCCTCGCCCCGAAGATCGCCCGGCACGGCGCGGACGAGGACAAGCACGGCAGGATCTTCAACGCCCTGCTGCGCCGGCGCGGCCTCGACCCGGTCGAGATCCCGCGCGAGACCGACTACACGATGCTGCTCGAAGCGCGCGGCATCGGCCTCGCCCACGACAAGCTGCGCCGCGACGAGCCGCTGACCGAGCGCGACATCGTCATCTACCTCGCCCACAGCCGGGTCACCGAGCAGCGGGCCGCCGGCCAGATGGCGCAGCTGTGCCGGTACTTCGGGGACGATCCGCTCCTCGGCCGCGCGATCGGGATGATCTCGGGCGACGAGGACAACCACCTCGCCTACTGCCACGAGGAACTGCTGCGCCTGGCCATCGCCGGGCACGGCCGGACCATTCAGCGCGCCCTCAAGGAGTGCGCGCTTGCCGAATCGCGGGTCCACCGCGACGTCGGCCTCGCCGTGATGGCGCGCATGGGCCGCATCCTGGGTTGGTCGAGGGCCAGAGCGGCGCTGCTGGCGGCGGGCATCCGCGCCCTGTACGTGTTCGAGCGGCTCGGCGGCTGGCGGCGCATGGTGGCGCTGCGGATGCCCGAGCGGCGGGACGCGCTCGGCGGGCCCGCGACGCCCGCCCCCGAGTTCGCCTAGCCCGCGTACGTCCCGCTCCTGGCCGGTCGGCCACGGCGCCACCCCGGTCAGAGCCAGCCGCTCAGAGTCGGCCGCTCAGAGCCAGCCGCGTCCCTTGAAGAAGCGGTACAGCCCGAAGACCGCCACGATCATGAGCATCAGCGCCGCCGGATAGCCCCAGGGCTGGCTGAGCTCGGGCATGTGCTTGAAGTTCATGCCGTAGACCCCGGCGATCAGCGTGGGCACCGCGGCCATCGCCGCCCACGCCGAGATCTTCCGCATGTCGTCGTTCTGCCGCACACCCATCTGCGCCAGATGCGCGGCGAGTATGTCCGACAGCAGCCGGTCGAGCCCCTCGACATGCTCGTTCACCCGGGTCAGATGGTCGCTGACGTCACGGAAGAACGGCCGCGACCCCTCGTCGACGAACGGCACCCCCGCACCCGCGAGCCGCGCCATCGGGTCCGCCAACGGGCCTGTGGCCCGCCGGAATTCGAGCACCTGGCGCTTGAAGGCGTAGATCCGCCCGGCCGTGTTCGCCACCGCCCCCGACGGGCCGAACACCTCCGTCTCCAGCTCGTCCAGGTCCACACGGAGTGAGTCGGCCACGTCCAGATAATGGTCCACGACCGCGTCGGACACCGCGTACATCACGGCCGTGGGTCCGTGCTGGAGCACCTCGGGGGTCTTCTCCAGCCGCTCGCGGACCGCGCTCAGCGGATTGGCCCGGCCGTGCCGCACGGTCACCGCGAACGAGTCGCCGACGAACACCATCAGCTCTCCGGCGGTCACGGTGTCCGCCGCGTCGTCGTACTCGACCGGCTTGAGCACCAGGAACAGCGAGTCGTCGTAGACCTCCAGCTTGGGCCGCTGGTGGGCGCGCAGCGCGTCCTCGACGGCCAGCGGGTGCAGCCCGAACTCGCTGGTGACCAGCTCGAACTCCTTCTCCGTCGGCTCGTGCAGGCCGATCCACAGGAACGAGTCACCGGACGCTCTCGCCTGGTCGAGGGCGTCGGAGAAGTCGGCGGGCCCCTCGGTACGCCGCCCGTCCCGGTAGATGGCACAGTCCACGATCACGCGGGGCATTCTGCCCCGCTTACGGCAAAAGCGCACGGGGAGGCCCTCCGGGCGGCCCCGGGCGGCCCCCGGAGGCGCGGTGCGGGGGCCGTAGGGTGGCAGGCATGCCCACGCTGATCCTCGTCCGGCACGGCCGGTCCACCGCAAACACCGCGGGAGTCCTCGCGGGCTGGACGCCCGGCGTCGCCCTCGACGAGCGCGGCACGGCCCAGGCCGAGGCCCTGCCCGGGCGGCTCGCCGCTCTGCCGCTCGCCGCCGCCGTCACCAGCCCGCTCCAGCGCTGCCGGGAGACCCTGGCCCCGCTGCTGGCCGCCCGGCCCGAGCTGCCCCTGCACACCGACGAGCGCATCGGGGAGTGCCACTACGGCGACTGGTCCGGGCGCAAGCTCGCCGAGCTCGCCGACGAGCCCCTCATGAAGGTCGTCCAGCAGCACCCCTCCGCCGCCGCCTTCCCGGGCGGCGAATCCATGCGGGCCATGCAGGCGCGCGCGGTCGACGCGGTGCGCGACTGGAACGCCCGGATCGAGGAGGAGCACGGTGCCGACGCGGTCTACCTGATGTGCTCGCACGGCGACGTCATCAAGGCGCTCATCGCCGACGCGCTCGGCCTGCACCTGGATCTCTTCCAGCGCATCTCGGTCGAGCCCTGCTCGGTCACCGCCGTCCGCTACACCCGGCTGCGCCCCTTCCTCGTGCGGCTCGGCGACACCGGCGACTTCGGCTCCCTCGCACCCCGGCAGGACGACGCGGGCGCCGAGGCTGCCGAAGACACGAGCGCGGACGTGGGCGGCGGCACGGACGAAGACCGGGCCGGGGACGCGGAGGTGGGCGGCGGCGCGGGAGCACCGTGATCGCCGAGCGCAGTAGGGTGGTGCCGCGGCGCTGCCCAACCGCGCACAGCCGTGGCCGGGCAGTCGCGCGACCCCAGCAGTCGACACCCAAAACCCTGAAAACCACGTCGAACCAAATGGAGCAGGACGTTGTCCCGTCAGGTGTTCCTCTATGACCCGCCGGACCGTTTCGTCGCCGGCACGGTCGGGCTGCCCGGGCGCCGCACCTTTTTCCTCCAGGCGTCAGGGGGCGGCCGGACCACCAGCGTCGCGCTTGAGAAGACCCAGGTCGCCGCGCTCGCCGAGCGGATAGACGAGCTGCTGGACGAGGTGGTGCGGCGCACCGGCGGAAACGCCCCGGTGCCCGCCGTCGCGCCCCCGGACCTCTCCGACACCGCGCCGCTGGAGGTCCCGGTGGAGGAGGAGTTCCGCGTCGGCACCATGGCGCTCGCCTGGGACGGCGAGGAGCAGCGCATGATCGTGGAGGCGCAGGCCCTCGTCGAGCTGGAGGCGGAGTCCGAGGAGGACCTCGCCGAGGCCGAGGAGCGGCTGCTCCAGGACGAGGTCAACGGGCCGCCGATGCTCCGGGTGCGGCTCACCGGGCCCCAGGCGCGCGCGTTCGCCAAGCGCGCCCTGGAGGTCGTCAACGCCGGCCGCCCGCCGTGCCCGCTGTGCAGTCTGCCGCTCGACCCGGAGGGACACGTATGTCCGCGCCAGAACGGATATCGCCGCGGGGCGTGACGCCTCCGGAGCCGTCCGAGCTGCTGGCGCGGGGTGAGCTGACGGTGCGCGGCCGGGTCCGGGAGGCGTCCAACGCCGTGCTGTACTGCACGGTCGAGTACGAGGGCCACAGCGCCGCCTGCGTCTACAAGCCGGTGGCCGGGGAGCGCCCGCTGTGGGACTTCCCGGACGGCACCCTCGCCCAGCGCGAGGTCGCGGCCTACGAGCTCTCCGAGGCCACCGGGTGGGGCCTGGTGCCGCCGACCGTGCTGCGGGACGGGCCGTACGGGCAGGGCATGTGCCAGCTGTGGATCGAGGCGGCCACCGGCGAGGACGGCGACGACGCCCCGGAGCTGCTCGCGCTCGTCGACGGAGACGAGCCGGGCCCGGGCTGGAAGGCCGTCGCCTTCGCCGAGGTCGAGGAGGGCCGCACCGCGCTGCTGGTGCACGCCGACGACGAGCGGCTGCGCCGGCTGGCCGTCCTCGACGCCGTGATCAACAACGGCGACCGCAAGGGCGGGCATCTGCTGCCCGCCCCCGACGGGCGGCTCTATGCGATTGATCACGGTGTGACCTTCAACGCCGACGACAAGCTGCGCACCCTGCTGTGGGGCTGGGCGGGGGAGCCGCTGTCCGACGAGGCGCTCACCGTGCTGCGGCGGCTCGCGGACCGGCTGGCCGACGGCGATCCGCTCACCGCCCGGCTGGCCGAGCTGATCACAGAAGCCGAGATCGCGGCGCTGCGCGCCCGGGTCGCGGCCCTGCTGCGGTCCGGGTGTCACCCCAAGCCCAGCGGGCAGTGGCCCGCCATCCCCTGGCCCCCGGTCTGACGGCGTACCGGGCAGAGTCGGCAGACACAGCAGGTCACGGGCGATTCCGCAAGACCGCCTATCGAGCCAACTAGGGGCCATCCGGTTCGTATCCGGAAGCGGCATCCGGTTACGCTCGACACATGTATGCCTGGCCCGCTTCCGAGGTGCCCGCCCTGCCTGGCAGAGGCCGCGACCTGAGGATCCACGACACCGCGACCGGGGGAGCGATCACCCTCGACCCCGGCCCCGTCGCCCGTATCTACGTCTGCGGTATCACCCCGTACGACGCCACCCACATGGGACATGCGGCGACCTACAACGCGTTTGACCTTGTGCAACGCGTGTGGCTCGACACCAAGCGGCAGGTTCACTACGTCCAGAACGTCACCGATATCGACGATCCCCTGCTCGAGCGGGCCGAGGCGAACGGCGACGACTGGACGGCCCTCGCCGAGCGCGAGACCACCCTGTTCCGCGAGGACATGACGGCCCTGCGGATGCTGCCGCCGCGCCACTACATAGGCGCCGTGGAGACGATCCCGGGGATCGTTCCGCTCGTGGAGCGGCTGCGCGACGCGGGCGCCGCCTACGAGCTCGAGGGCGACGTCTACTTCTCCGTCGAGTCGGACCCGTCCTTCGGCTCGGTCTCCGGACTCGACGCCGAGGCCATGCGGCTGCTGTCGGCCGAGCGCGGCGGCGACCCGGACCGCCCTGGCAAGAAGAACCCCCTGGACCCCATGCTGTGGCTGGCCGCCCGCCCGGGCGAACCGAGTTGGGACGGCGGATCCCTGGGGCGCGGCCGCCCCGGCTGGCACATAGAGTGCGTGGCCATCGCCCTCGACCACCTCGGCATGGGCTTCGACGTACAGGGCGGCGGCTCCGATCTCGCCTTCCCGCACCACGAGATGGGCGCCTCGCACGCCCAGGTGCTCACCGGGGAGCGGCCGTTCGCCAAGGCGTATGTGCACGCCGGCATGGTCGCCCTCGACGGCGAGAAGATGTCCAAGTCCAAGGGCAACCTCGTCTTCGTCTCCGCGCTGCGCCGCGACGGCGTGGACCCGGCGGCGATCCGCCTGGCCCTCCTCGCGCACCACTACCGCGCGGACTGGGAGTGGACCGACGGCGTCCTCCAGGAGGCCCAGGAGCGCCTCGCGCGCTGGCGCGCCGCCGTCTCCCGCCCCGACGGCCCCCCTGCCGACGCCCTCCTCGACGAGATCCGCACCGCCCTGGCCGACGACCTCGACGCCCCGTCCGCGCTCGCCGCGGTCGACCGCTGGGCGGCGGCGCAGGAGTCCGAGGGCGGCACGGACGAGGGCGCGCCCGGACTGGTGTCCCGCGCGGTGGACGCGCTGCTCGGCGTCGCGCTGTAGGCCCTGTAAGGGCTGGAAGAGTCCTCAAGGGCGGCCCCCGTGCCCGTGCCACCGGGCCGGGGGCCGCCGGGTCTCAGCCGTGGTCCCCGGCCCGGCCCGGCGCCGGGTGCCGCGCCGCCTACGGGGCGGGCGGGGCGCCCTCAGGGGCCTCCGCCTCCAGCTCACGCCTGGCGGTGAGCAGTTCCTTCCGTGCCTTGGCGTCGACCTTCGGGTACTGCGGATCGATCTCGATCAGCGTGTGCGCCAGCACCGCCGCCGTGCAGATGCGGGCGAACCACTTCCGGTCCGCCGGTACGACGTACCAGGGCGCCCACGACGTGCTCGTGGCCGACAGCATCTCGGAGAACGCCTGCTGGTAGTCGTCCCACCACCGGCGCTCCCGGATGTCGGCCGCGGAGAACTTCCAGTTCTTCTCCGGCAGGTCGATCCGCTTCATGAAGCGGAGGCGCTGCTCCTCCCTGGACAGATTCAGGAGGATCTTCACCACCTTGAACCCGTTGTCGGTGAGATAGCGCTCCCAGTTGTTGATCTCGCGGTAACGGTGCTCCCACAGCCGCCGCCCCGACGGCCGGGACGGCAGCTTCTGCCGGTCCAGGACCTCCGGGTGCACCCGGACCACGAGAACCTCCTCGTAGTGCGAACGGTTGAAGATCGCGATGTCGCCGCGCGCGGGCAGCCTGCGGGCGTAGCGCCACAGATAGTCGTGGTCGAGCTCCTCGGAGGAGGGCACCTTGAAGCTGCTGACCCGCACGCCCTGCGGGTTGACCCCGCTCATGACATGGCGGATGGTGCCGTCCTTGCCCCCGGCGTCGAGCGCCTGGAGACAGAGCAGCACCCCGTACGTGTCCTGAGCGGCCAGCCGCGTCTGGTACTCGGCCAGCAGCGACACCCCGGTCCGGAGCAGCTCGACGCCGGTCTGCTTGTTCAGACCGGCCTTGTAGCGGGGGTCGAAGTCCGCGACCAGGTCCACGGTCGACCCCGGCTTCACCCGCAGCGGCGCGATGAACTCCGCGATGCGCTCGGCCCTCTTGTCCGCCATCGCCGACAGCCCCTCTCTTCGTCCTGTTTGTCACACTCCGCCCTGCGGAGTGGCACGTCAAACGCGCCGGTGGGCCTCGGCCGCCGTCAGACGGGCTGCGTGGCCGGAGCCGTCCGGACGGCGGTCCGGGCACGGCGGGCGAGGAGCTTGCCGAATTCCCACAGGCCGAGGAAGACCACGGCGGACAGCAGGGCCCAGCCGAACTGGCGGGCGTCCAGGCTGGTGGTGCCCAGGATGCGGCGGAAGCCGTCGAGCTGGGTGGCCATGACGGCGAGCACGAACTGGGCCAGGGCGGTCCAGTTCATCTGCTTGCTGTCGAAGGTGGTCGCGGTGAGCACGGAGCCGGTCTCGCTGCGGCATTCGAAGGCCGCGACGATCAGGCACAGCGCGAAGGCGGTGAACGCGATGGAGCTGCCGATGTGGACGCTGCCGAAACGGGTCTCGCCCAGTTTGATCAGGCCGAGCAGGATGACGGTGAGAGCCAGCCCACTGAGGCCGACGGTGAGCATGACGGCCCTGGTCAGCACGGACTCCCCGCGAGGGCGGGGGGTACGGCGCATCAGCCCCGGGCTCTGCCGGTCGAAGCCCAGAGCGAAGCCGAAGGGCGCGTTCACGATGAAGTGGATCCACAGGACCTGCGGCGGCGGGAAGGGCTCACCCGAGGCGATGTTGAAGACGGTGGCGCCGAGAAAGGTCAGCACGAAGGCGACCAGCAGCAGCAGAACGAACCGGATGTACTTCGTCAGGTTGTCGTACAGCTTCCGGCCCTCCTCCACGGCGAAGACGATCGTGGAGAAGTTGTCGTCGGAAAGGATCATCCGGCCGGCGTTCTTCGCCACGTCCGTGCCGCTGCCCATCGCGATGCCGATGTCGGCGGCCTTGATGGCGGGCGCGTCATTGACGCCGTCGCCGGTCATCGCCACGACCTCGCCCTTCTTCTTGAGCGTGGCCGCGAGCTGCACCTTGTGCTCGGGGGCGACACGCCCGACCACGCCGATGTCGTCGATCCGGGCCAGCTGCTCGTCCTCCGGCAGCGCGGCGAAGTCGGCGCCCAGGACGGCCTCACCGGGGATCCCGAGCTGCCGGGCGATGGCGGCGCCGGTGGTGACATCGTCCCCGGTCACCATGCGGACCCGGATATGGGCCTGCTGGGCGCTGGCCACCGCGTCCCGGGACTCCGCACGCGGCGGGTCGACCATGCCGACCAGGCTCGTCATCTTCAGGTCGGTGACGAGGGCCAGGAGGTCCCCGTCGGGGTGGAACCGCTCCGGGGCCAGATCGCGGATGGCGGCCGCCATCACCCGGCGCCCCTGCGCGCCCATCCGCTCGGTCGCCTCCTCGGCGCGCCGGCGCAGCCCCTCGTCCCACGGGATGCTTTCGCCGCCCGAGAGCGCGGTGGCGGCCCGCGCCATCACCGCGGGCGCCGCGCCCTTGACGAAGCAGCGCACCACCGGCCGGCCCGAGGCGTCGACGGTGGAGTTGAAGGTGGCCATCAGCTTGTAGTCCGGGTCGAACGGCAGCGTGGCGAGGCGGGACAGCCGCTCCCGCGTGGCCCCGATGTCCAGGCCCGCCTTGTGGCCGAGCACGAGCAGCGCGCCCTCGGTCGGGTCGCCGACGACCTGGCCGTCGACCAGTTCCGCGTCGTTGGCCACCACATAGGGGAGGATCGCGTCCTCGATGCCCGCGGACGAGCCGGCGGCGTGGTGGACGCGCCCTTCCAGGCCGTACCCGCTGCCGGAGACCGTGTACCGGTCGGTGGGGCTGATGACCTCGACGGCGGTCATCTGGTTCATCGTCAGGGTGCCGGTCTTGTCCGAGTTGATCGCCGAGGTGAACCCCAGGGTCTCGACCGAGGGCAGCTCCTTCACGATCGCGTTGCGCCTGGCCAGGCTGAGACTGCCGACGGACAGGATCACCTGGGTCACCGTCGGCAGCGCCTCGGGGATCGCCGCGATGGCCAGCGACACGGCGCTGATGAACAGCGCGTCCCACGCCTCGCCCCGGCCGCGGCCGAGGGCGAACATCACGATCATGGTCAGGCCGGCCGCCCCCGCGATCCACAGCGTCAGGGTGTTGAGCTCACTGGTGAGCGGCGACTCCTCCCGCGCGGTGGTCGACAGCATCCCGGAGATCTTGCCGAGCTCGGTGTGCTCGCCGGTCCCGGTGACGATCAGCACGCCGCTGCCGTGCGTCACCGGGGTGTTCATGAACGCCATGTTGGTCTGGTCGCCCGGCGCCAGTCCGGTGCCAGGCCGCGTGCCGGCGTCCTTGACGGCGGGGACGCTCTCGCCGGTGAGCGCGGACTCGTCGATCTGGAGGGTGTTGGCCTCGACGATCCGGCCGTCCGCCGCCACCTGGTCGCCCGCGGCGATCAGCACGATGTCGCCGGGGACGAGTTCCTCGGCCGGGATCTGTGACTCGGTCCCGTCGCGCCGCACCCGGGCGGTCACTTCCATCATCGACTTCAGCGCGTTCATCGCGCTCTCGGCCTTGCCCTCCTGGCGCAGGCCCACGACCGCGTTCAGCAGGGTCAGCGCGGCGAGCAGGATCCCGGTGCTCCACTCCTTGATCGCGAAGGAGACCACCGCGGCGATCACGAGAATGATCTGCATATAGCTGCGGTACTGCGCGAGAAAGCGCCGCCAGGTCGGCGGCGGCTTCTCCTCGGGCAGCGCGTTCCGGCCGTGCGCGGCCAGTAGTTCGGCCGCCCGCGCGGCGGGCAGCCCGACCGCCGGATCCACCCCGAGTGCGGCCGCCGCCTCCTGCGGCGTGCGCGCGTACCAGGCCTCGTCTCCCGCCATCGCCGCCCAGCCCTTTCTTCCGGTACGGCCACGCTGCGGCGTCACGGGGGGCGCGACAATCGCGGGGCGGCCATTCGCGGGAACGGGCGGGGCCGTTCGGGCGGCGGGGCGGGGCGCTCCGGGAGATCCGCCCCAGGGGCTGCCCGTGTGCTGCCCGGGGCCGCGTCACCGCGTCACCCGGGCAGTCATCGGGGCTCTGCCGGTCAGTCCTGGCCAGCGCCGGTCAGTGCTGCTCACTGCTGCTCAGCGCTGGTCAGAGCCGGTCAGTCCTGGTCGTCGGGGCGGTCGCGGCCGCCCTCGTCCCCTTCGCCGCCGCCCGTGCCCGGCTCCTGGGCCGGGCCGTCCTGGGCCGCGCCGTCCTGGGCCGCGCCGTCCTGCGCCGCGCCGTCCCCCGCCGCTTCGTCCTGTGCCGCTTCGTCCTGCGCCGAGGGCCTGCGCGGCCGCGCGGAGCCGGTGCCGGGGCCGCTGCCCGTGCCGGGGCCGGCACCCGGGCCGGAGGCGTCGCGCAGATACGAGCCCGAGCCGCCCGCGACCCCGTCCCCCCGGTCCGCGATCCCGCCCGCGTCCGTCGCGTGTCCGCCCGGGCCCGGCTGGCCGTCCCGCCGCCGCAGATAGCGCTCGAACTCGCGGGCGATCGCCTCGCCGGACGCCTCCGGCAGCTCCGCGGTGTCGCGCGCCTCCTCCAGGGACTGGACGTACTCCGCGACCTCGCTGTCCTCCGAGGCGAGTTGATCGACGCCCAGCTGCCAGGCGCGCGCGTCCTCCGTCAGCTCGCCGAGCGGGATGCGCACACCGATCAGGTCCTCGAGGCGGTTGAGCAGCGCCAGGGTGGCCTTGGGGTTCGGCGGCTGCGAGACATAGTGCGGCACGGCCGCCCACAGGCTCACCGCCGGGACGCCCGCGTGGGTGCACGCCTCCTGGAGGATGCCGACGATGCCCGTCGGGCCTTCGTACCGCGACTCCTCCAGGTCGAGGCTGCGGGCCAGATCCGGGTCGGAGGTGACGCCGCTGACCGGCACCGGCCGGGTGTGCGGGGTGTCGCCGAGCAGCGCGCCGAGGACCACGACCATCTCGACGCCCAGTTCATGGGCGTACCCGAGGATCTCGTTGCAGAACGACCGCCAGCGCATGCTCGGTTCGATGCCGCGCACCAGCACCAGGTCGCGCGGCTTGTCGCCGCCCGCGGCGCGGACCACCGAGAGCCGGGTGGTCGGCCAGGTGACCTTGCGGATGCCCCCCTCGAGCGCCACGGTGGGCCGGTTGACCTGGAAGTCGTAGTAGTCCTCCGCGTCGAGCGCGGCGAAGACCTCGCCCTTCCATTCCCGATCCAGGTGCCCGACCGCCGTGGAGGCGGCGTCTCCGGCGTCGTTCCAGCCCTCGAAGGCACAGATCATGACCGGGTCGATCAGCTCGGGAACCCCCTCAAGCTCGATCACCCAGCGCCTCCTTCCGACCGGGGCGGACGGGTCGTACCGCCTCCGGTTGCAGTTCCATTCGCGTGCGTCCCAAGCCTAAGGCTTCCGGGGCCTGGCGCCGCAGCCCCCATGTGAGGGTGCGGAAGGGAGCGAGGAAGGCGCGGGGAAAAGGCGGCGAAGCGGCGAGGAAAAGGCGGCGAAGGGGTGAGGAAGGGGTAGGGAGCAGGGCAGGCACAAGCGTAGGCCCAGATTCATCCGACCTGTTGCCCGATCGGTTCGAGGAAAGTTCGCGCAGACCTCTGGACGGCCGGGCCCGTGCAGCGCTATACATCGGATCACCGCCAAAGGTCCGATGTTCTATCGGCGTCAGTCATGTTACGCAGGGAGTCACTGTTGAGATTGCGCCCGACCGTCACCGAGATCGAGGTCCATGACGTCCGGTTCCCCACCTCGGAAGAGCTTGACGGCTCGGACGCCATGAACCCCGACCCCGACTACTCGGCGGCGTACGTCGTGCTGCGCACCGATGCGCAGGACGAGACCGGCGGCGCCCCGGCCGAGGGACATGGCTTCGTCTTCACGATCGGCCGTGGCAACGATGTCACCGCGGCCGCGATCCGCTCGCTGCGCCCCCATGTCGTGGGCCGCCCCGCCCCGCTGACCGCGGCCGACCTGGGCGCGCTCTACCGGGATCTGACACACGATTCGCAGCTGCGCTGGCTCGGCCCCGAGAAGGGGGTCATGCATATGGCGGCCGGCGCGGTGGTGAACGCCGCCTGGGACCTGGCCGCCCGGCAGGCGGGCAAGCCGCTGTGGCAGTTCCTCGCCGACATGCCGCCGGAGGACCTGGTCCAACTGGTCGACTTCCGCTACCTCTCCGACGCCCTCACCCCCGAGGAGGCGCTGGAGATCCTGCGCGCCGCCGAGCCGGGCCGCGCCGAGCGCGCCGCGCAACTGCGCGAGCGAGGGTATCCGGCCTACACCACCTCCCCGGGGTGGCTCGGCTACTCCGACGAGAAGATGATCAAGCTCGCCCAGGAGGCCGTCGCCGACGGCTTCGGCCAGATCAAGCTCAAGGTCGGCGGCGACCTCGACGAGGACCTGCGCCGGATGCGCCTGGCGCGCGAGGCCGTCGGCCCCGAGGTGCGGATCGCGGTCGACGCCAACCAGCGCTGGGACGTCGCCGAGGCGCTGCGCTGGATGCGCGCCCTCGCCCCGTACGAGCCGCACTGGATCGAGGAGCCCACCAGCCCCGACGACGTCCTCGGGCACGCCGCCATCCGCAGCGGACAGCCCGTCAAGGTCGCCACCGGCGAGCATGTCGCCAACCGCGTGGTGTTCAAGCAGCTGCTCCAGGCCGGCGCCGTCGACTTCGTGCAGATCGACGCGGCACGGGTGGCCGGCGTCAACGAGAACCTGGCGATCCTGTTGCTCGCCGCCAAGTACGGGGTGCCGGTCTGCCCGCACGCCGGCGGCGTGGGCCTGTGCGAACTCGTCCAGCACCTGGCCATGTTCGACTTCGTCGCGGTCTCGGGCAGCTGGGAGGACCGGGTCATCGAGTACGTCGACCACCTCCACGAACACTTCGCCGACCCGGTCGTCATCGAGCGCGGCCGCTACCGCGCCCCGGCCGAGCCCGGCTTCTCCGCCCGGATGCACCCCGAGTCCATCGCCGCCTACCGCTATCCCGACGGGCCCGAATGGCAGGCCCGGAACGCCGCACAACAGGAGGGAACCTCGTGAACCAGGCCCACCCGACCGGCGACTTCGAGGGCATGGCCGCGCTCGTCACCGGCGGCGCCTCCGGTATCGGCGCCGCGATCGCCGCCCGGCTGCGCGACGGCGGCGCGCGGGTCGCGGTGCTCGACCGCGACCCGGCCGGCGCCCCGGCCGGCACCCTCCCGGTGAAGGCCGACGTCACCTCCGACGAGGCGATACGCAACGGGGTCGCCGAGGCCGTCGCCGAGTTCGGCGTGCTGCACACCGTCGTCGGGAACGCCGGGATCGGCGCCATCGGCACCGTCGAGGACAACTCCGACGAGGAGTGGCTGCGGGTGCTGGACGTCAACGTCCTGGGCCTGGTCCGTACCGCCCGGGCCGCGCTGCCCCATCTGCGCGCCGCCGCGGCCGAGCGGCCCGGCAGCGTCTCCATCACCCACACCTGCTCGATCGCGGCCACCGCGGGGCTGCCGCAGCGCGCCGCCTACAGCGCCAGCAAGGGCGCCGTGCTCTCGCTGACCCTGGCCATGGCCGCCGACCATGTGCGCGACGGCATCCGCGTCAACTGCGTCAACCCCGGCACCGTCGACACCCCCTGGGTCGGCCGGCTGCTCGGCCAGGCCGCCGACCCGGCCGCCGAGCGCGCCGCCCTGGAGGCCCGGCAGCCGACCGGACGGCTGGTGTCCGCCGACGAGGTGGCCGCGGCCGTCGCGTATCTGGCGAGCCCCGCCGCCGCGGCCGTCACCGGCACCGCGCTGGCCGTCGACGGGGGGATGCAGGGCCTGCGCCTGCGCCCCGCCACGTAACCGGCCCACGGCCGGCAGCCCACAGTCACCGGCCCAACCGCCGCACAGCGCCACCGCAGTCGCACCACCCCACAGCCCCGGAGCACAGAGCCGCACCATTCGATCAAGGACGGGACTCGATGAGGAGACTCCGCACGACCGGCACCGTCGCCTGTGCCGTGCTGCTCGCCGCCGCCGCACTCGCGGGCTGCAACCGCGAGAGCAACGGCGCCGGCGGGGGCAAGGTCGGTATCGACATGCCGCGCACGGACACGGACTTCTGGAACTCCTACCAGCAGTACCTCGAGAAGGGCATCGACGACGGCACGGTCAACGCGCTGCCGCTGTCCAACTCCCAGAACGACATCGCCAAGCTCGTCGCCAACGTCCAGGCCTTCACCGACCAGGGCGCCAAGGCGATCATCATGGCCCCGCAGGACACCGGCGCGATCTCCTCCACCCTCGACCAGCTGAAGGAGAAGAAGATCCCCGTCGTCAGCGTGGACACCCGCCCCGACGCGGGCGAGGTCTACATGGTCGTACGGGCCGACAACCGCGCCTACGGCACCAAGGCCTGCGAGTACCTGGGCAAGCAGCTGGGCGGCAAGGGCCGGGTCGCCGAACTCCAGGGCGATCTGAGCTCCATCAACGGCCGTGACCGGTCCGAGGCGTTCGCGTCGTGCATGAAGGACAAGTTCCCCGGCATCACGGTGCACGAGCTGCCCACCGACTGGAAGGGCGACGTCGCCTCCGCCAAGCTCCAGAGCCTGCTGGCCCAGCACAAGGACGTCGACGGCATCTACATGCAGGCCGGCGGCGCCTTCCTCCAGCCCACACTCGCGCTGCTCGAGCAGAAGAAGCTGCTCAAGCCCGCCGGTTCGGACGGGCACATCACGATCATCTCCAACGACGGCATCCCGGAGGAGCTGGACGCGATCCGCTCCGGGAAGATCGACGCCACCCTCTCCCAGCCCGCCGACCTCTACGCCAAGTACGCGCTGGAGTACGCCAAGGCGGCTCTGGACGGCAAGACGTTCAAACCCGGCAAGACCGACCACGGCTCCGAGATCGTCAAGATCAAGAACGGTCTGGAGGACCAGCTTCCGGCGCCGCTGGTCACCAAGGAGAACGTCGACGACAAGGCGCTGTGGGCCAACCAGCTCGAGAAGAAGTAGCCATGGCCGCCGCAGACCAGCCCGCCGCCACCGGGGCCGAGCCCACCGCCGTACGGGCGGAGCGCATCGTCAAACGGTTCGGGCCGACCCTGGCCCTGGACCGCGCGCAGCTGTCCGTACGGCCCGGGGAGGCCCATGCGCTGGTCGGGCGCAACGGCGCGGGCAAGTCCACGCTGGTGTCCGTGCTCACCGGCATGGAGCGCCCGGACGAGGGCACCGTCACCTTCTCCGACGAGCCCGCCCCCGGCTACGGCGACACCGCCGCCTGGCAGCGCAAGGTGGCCTGCGTCTACCAGAAGTCCATGGTGGTGCCCGATCTGACGGTCGCCGAGAACCTCTACCTGGGCCGCTTCCAGGGCACCGCGCGGATCCGCTGGCGCGCGCTGCGCGAGGACGCCCGCGCCCTGCTGGCCGAGTACGGGGTGGACGTCGACCCGCAGACCCGCGCCAAGGACCTCACCGTCGAGCAGGGGCAGTTCGTCGAGATCGCCAGGGCGCTGTCCTTCGGCGCCCGCCTGATCATCCTCGACGAGCCCACCGCCCAGCTCGACGCGGGCGGCATCGACCGGCTCTTCACCAAGCTGCTGGAGCTGCGCCGCCAGGGCGTGGCCTTCCTGTTCATCTCGCACCACCTCCAGGAGGTCTACGAGCTCTGCGACACCGTCACCGTCTTCCGTGACGCCCGGCACGTGGTGACCGCCCCGGTCGCCGAACTGCCCAAGGACGAGCTGGTCGCGGCGATGACCGGGGACGCCGAGGCCGGGCCGCCCGAGCGGGCGCGCGGAGCCGTGCCCGCGCCCCGCCCGGGCCGGGAGACCGGCCCGGGGGCGGAGCCGGTGCTGCGCACCGAAGGGCTCGCCCGCGCGGGCGAGTTCGACCCGCTGGACCTGGTGGTGCGGCCGGGCGAGGTGGTGGGCCTGGCCGGGGCCACGGCCAGCGGCAACACCGCGGTCGGCGAGACCCTCGTCGGGCTGCGCAAGCCGGACGGCGGGCGGGTGGCGGTGCGCGGCCGCGCCGTACGCCCCGGAAGCGTGCCGCACGCCATCGACGCGGGCATCGGCTACGTACCCGAGGACCGGCACCGCCAGGGCCTGGTCCTGGGCCGCAGCGTCGCCGAGAACGCCACGCTGACCGTGGCCGACCAGCTCGGGCCCTTCGGGACGGTGCTGCCCTCCCGGACCCGGGCCTTCGCCCAGCGCATGATCACCTCGCTCGACATCAAGACCTCGGGCCCCGGACAGCCCGTCTCCGGCCTCTCCGGCGGCAATCAGCAGAAGGTGGTCATCGCGCGGGCGCTCGCCCGCGAGCCGAGCGTCCTGGTGGCCATCCGCCCGACCGCCGGGGTGGACGTGAAGTCCAAGGACTCTCTGCTGGGCGTCGTACGGGAGGTGGCGGCGGCCGGCAGCGGCGCCGTGATCGTCTCCGACGAGCTGGACGACCTGCGGGTGTGCGACCGCGTGCTGGCGTTCTTCCACGGGCGGGTCGTCGCCGAGTTCGGCAGCGACTGGAGCGACCACGGGCTGGTCGCCGCGATGGAGGGGATGGCCGACCGGGAAACCGCGGCGTCCGCGGCGGTCGAAGCGGGGCACGGCGCGGAACAGGCAAGGGAAAACGCCGGAATTGAGGGGAAAGAGGGAAGCCAGTCATGACCGATACCGCACGGCAGCGCCCCGCCGAGGTGGTGGCGGCCGGCGACCCGGCGACGGCGGGACGGGCGCGGCCGAAGATCGACATCGCCCGCTGGCGGGATCTCTCCCTGGTCCCGGTGATCTTCGTCCTGGGCGTGATCGGCTTCATCGTCTCGCCCGCCTTCCTCACCCAGGACAATCTGATCGGCGTCGTCCAGCAATCCACCGAGCTGGGGCTGCTGGTGCTGGGCGAGGCGCTGATCCTGATCTGCGGGCGGATGGACCTCTCCCTGGAGTCCACCATCGCCGTCGCCCCCGTGATCGCCCTGTGGCTGGTGCTGCCCGCCCACGGCGCCCGGTTCGAGGGCCTGGGCCTGCTGCCCACCTGGACCGCGATCCCGCTGTGCCTGGCCGTCGGCGCCGCGATCGGGGCGGCCAACGGCTTCCTCATCCTCAAGCTCCGCGTCAACGGGTTCATCGCCACGCTCGGCATGCTCACCATGCTGCGCGGCCTCCAGGTGGGCGTCGCCGAGGGCCAGTCGATCATCAACGTCCCCGAGTCCTTCCGCTACCTGGGCAAGGCGAGCTGGATGGGCGCCCCCGCCGCCGTGTGGATCTGCCTGGGGCTGTACGCGGTCGGCGGCCTGGCGCTGGCCTATCTGCGCCACGGGCGCGCGCTGTACGCCATCGGCGGCAACCCGGAGGCCGCGCGCGCCGCCGGGATCCGGGTCGACCGGATCACCTGGATCGTGCTGTCCGTCGGCGGGCTGCTCGCCGCCTTCGCCGGCATCCTCTACACCGGCCACTACGGCTCGGTGGCGGCCACCCAGGGCAACGGCTGGATCTTCCAGGTGTTCGCCGCCGCGGTCATCGGAGGCATCAGCCTCAAGGGCGGGCGCGGCACGCTCTTCGGCGCGCTCACGGGTGTGCTTACGCTTCAGTTGGTGGTCAATGTGATGACGCTCGGCGGCGTTCCGCCGCTGTGGAACCAGTTCATCAACGGCTCGATCATCATCGTCGCGCTCATCATCTCCCGCTATGCCAGCGGCGAGAAGCAGGACTGACCGACAGCATGACCGGCGAGAAAGGCGAGTGACCCATGGCGCAGCCACCCGAGGGGCCGCGCGAGCTCAGACGCACGGGCGTACACGTACCGGCGCTCGGGCTCGGCTGCGCGACCCTGGGCAATCTGTACACCGCCATGCCCGACGAGCGCGCCCTGGCCACCGTCCAGGCCGCCTTCGAGGCCGGGTGCACCTATATGGACACCGCGCCGCACTACGGGGTCGGCCTCTCCGAGGAGCGCCTCGGGCGCGCGCTGGCGGGCCGCGACCGCGCCTCGTACACCCTCTCCACCAAGGTGGGGCGCGCCCTGCGGCCGCGCAGACCCGGGGAGCCGGTCGACGCCCAGGGGTTCGTGGCGACCCCGGACCGCGTCCGCGAGTGGGATCTGACCCGGGACGGGATCCGCGCCACCCTGGAGTCCTCCCTGGACCGCCTCGGCCTGGAGAGCGTCGACATCGTCTACCTCCACGATGTGGAAAACCACATCCCCGAGGTCTATGAGACCGCCTTCCCGGCCCTGGCCGAACTCCGCGACCAGAAGCGCGTACGCGCCATCGGCTTCGGCATGAACCACAGCGATGTGCTCGCCCGGTTCGTGGCCGACCTCGACGTCGACGTCGTGCTGTGCGCCGGCCGCTGGACCCTCCTGGAGCGCACCGCCCACGACGACCTGCTGCCCGTGTGCGAGCGGCGCGGCACCTCCGTGGTCGTCGGTGGCGTCTACAACTCCGGCCTGCTCGCCGACCCCGGCCCGAACGCGCACTACAACTACCAGCAGGCGCCCGCCGACATCCTGGAGCGCGCCCGGCGCCTGGCCGCGGTCTGCGCCGAGTTCGGCGTGCCGCTGCGGGCGGCGGCCCTGCGCTTCCCCTTCGGCCACCCGGCCGTGGCCGCGGCGGTCGTCGGCTGCGCCTCGCCGGAAGAAGTGCGCGACAACGCCGAGATGTTCGGATACGACATCCCGGACGAGCTGTGGCCGGCCCTGGTGGACCGCGGCCTGCTCGACGAGGACCTCCCCCTGCCGACGACGACCGCCCGCTGACGCCCCACTGCCTACCCGGAGGAGCGCACTCCCGTGCCGCGCATCGACGCCCACCACCATCTGTGGGACCTGGCCCGCCGCGACCAGCCCTGGATGGACGGCCCCTGGGCCGACCCGATCCACCGTACGTTCACCCTCGAGGACCTGGAGCCGCACCTCGGGGCGAACGGCGTCGACGCCACGGTCGTGGTGCAGTCCAGCTCCTCCCACGACGAGACGGTCGAACTCCTCGCCGTGGCCCACGCCTCGGCCCGCGTCGCGGGCGTCGTCGGCTGGGCCGATCTCACCGACCCCGCCCTGCCCGACGTCCTCGCGGCCCTGCGCGCCGCGCCCGGCGGGGACCGCCTGGTCGGCCTGCGCCACCAGGTGCAGGACGAGCCGGACCGGCACTGGCTGGCCCGCCCCGACGTCCGCCGCGGACTCACCCACCTCGCGGACGCGGACCTCGCCTACGACCTGCTGATCACCCCGCGCGAACTGCCCGCCGCCATCGACGCCGTCCGCGATCTGCCCGGCCTGCGCTTCGTCCTCGACCACGCGGCCAAGCCGCCCGTCGCGAGCGGCGCCCGCGACCCCTGGGACGGGGAACTGGCCGCGCTGGCGGCGCTGCCGAACGTCGTCTGCAAGCTCTCCGGTCTGGTGACCGAGGCCGCATGGGACTCCTGGCTCCCGGAGCACGTGCTGCCCTACGCGGAGCATGTGCTCGACACTTTCGGCCCCGACCGGGTGCTCTTCGGCTCCGACTGGCCCGTATGCACCCTCGCCGCGACCTACGACCAGGTGGTCGACCTGGCCGACCGCGCCACGCGGCGCCTCACGGAGGCGGAGCGGGCGGCGGTCTTCGGCACCTCGGCGACCCGCGCGTACGGCCTCGGCGCGTAGCGCCTGCGGCGGGCTTGCTCCCCTCCCCGCCCCTTCCCGCAGCATCGATATGCGGCTCCGCCGCGTGGGGGGCTCTGCCCACGGACCCCGGTCCTCAGTCGCCGGACGGGCTAGCCAGCCCGTCCGGCGACTGAGGACACGCCCGAAGGGCGTCCGGGGTCTGGGGGCTTGCCCCCAGGTTCGGGAAGGGGCGGGTAGGGGACAAGGCCCGCCGCAGGCGCGGGGCCCGGCCCGGCGGGCCGGGACTCACAGCGTGGACCGCAGCCACTGCTCCACGCTCGCGACATGCACCGTCGCCCAGGACCGCGCCGCCTCCACATCCCGATCCCGCAGCGCCCCCAAAATCGCCCGATGCTCATGCAGCGTGCGGCTGACCGCGTCCTCCTGGGTCAGCCCGCGCCAGACCCGGGCGCGCGTCGTCGGCCCGGACAGCCCGTCCAGCAGCGAGCACAGCACCGAGTTCCCGGAGGCCTGGACGATGCCCCGGTGGAAGTCCAGGTCGCATGCGACCAGTTCCTCCACCGAGGGCTCCGGCCCGAGCGCGTCCAGCTGCGCGCCCAGCGCGTCCAGCGTGGCGTCGCTGATCCGGGTGCAGGCCAGCGCCGTGGCCGCGGGCTCCAGGATGCGGCGGACCGCGAGGAACTCCAGCACGGTGTCGTCGCGGTGGAAGTCGACGACGAAGCTCAGCGCCTCCAGCAGCAACTGCGGGTCCAGGCTGGTGACATAGGTCCCGTCGCCCTGGCGCACGTCCAGGATGCGGATCAGCGACAGGGCGCGCACCGCCTCGCGCAGCGAGTTGCGGGACAGGCCGAGCTCGGCGGCGAGTTCGCTCTCCTTCGGGAGCCGGTCACCCGGGCGCAGCGCACCCGAGACGATCATGCCCTTGATCTTTTCGATCGCCTCGTCGGTGACCGCCATGATGGACCTCCCCGGTTCAGACATCCGATGTCTGCCCCCATTATGGCGCCTTCCGTCGCCCGCCCGCCGCTCACCCGAAGCGTTCGATACGGATGCGGTTCACCGGCTGTCCGCCGTCGACCAGGATCCGGGAGGCGTGTTCGGCGAAGCCGTTGCCGCCGCACACATACGCCTCCCAGTCCGCCGCCTGCTCGCCGCCCCGAAGATACGGGGACACATGGGCGGCGGACAGCCGCCCGGCGGTGCGGGTCAGTACGGCCGTGGTCTCCGCGCCGTACTCGTCGGCGTAGAGCAGGTCCTCGCGGGTACGGGCGCTGACGATCAGCCGCAGCGGCACACTCAGCCCACGGCGCCGGTGGTGGCGCACCATCGCCATCAGCGGCACCACCCCCGTGCCCGCGCCCAGCAGCAGCGCGGGCCGGTCGCCGGGCCAGGCGAAGAAGCCGCCGAGCGGGCCGCGCACCTCCACCGTGTCGCCGGGGCGGGCGGTGGTGTGCAGATGGCCGGACACCTCGCCGCCCGCCACATGGCCGACGGTGAGCTCGATGAAGCCCTCGTCCTCGGGCGGGGAGGCCACCGAGTAGTGGCGCGTCGCGGTGTAGCCGTCCGGCGCGGTCAGCCGCACCATGTAGTGCTGGCCCGGCGCATGCGGCGTCCAGTGGGACAGCGCGAGCCGGAAGGTGGTGGCGCGCGGGGTCTCCCGGCGGATCGCGGCGATGCGCGCGGGCTGCCAGCGGGCGGCGGCGCGGTTGCTGGGCACGATCCGGCCCGGGACCGCGAACGCGGTGTCGGGCACGAAGGGCGGGGGCACGGCGGGGGCGTCAGTCACCGGCGTAGCGCTCCTCCCGCCACGGGTTGCCGCGCCGGTGGTAGCCGTTCTGCTCCCAGAAGCCGGGCTCGTCGTGGTCGAGCAGCCTCAGCCCGGCGATCCACTTGGCGCTCTTCCAGAAGTACAGGTGCGGCACCAGCAGCCGGGCCGGGCCGCCGTGCTCGGGGGCCAGCGGCCGCCCGTCGTACTCGAAGGCGATCCAGGCCCGGCCGCCGGTCAGATCCGCCAGCTCCAGGTCGGTGGTGTAGCCGGTGTGCGAGTAGGCGATCGCGTGGGTGGCGCCGGCCGTGGGCCCCGCCTGCGCGAGGAGGTCGTCCAGACTGACCCCGGCGAACCGCACCCCGAACTTGGACCAGCCGGTCACACAGTGGATGTCGCCGCGGTACTCCGCGCGCGGCAGCTCCCGCAGCTCCTCGTGGCCCCAGGTGCGGGGCCGGGCCACCAGGCCGTCGATGCGGAAGGTCCAGTCGGCGGCGGCCAGCCGGGGCGTGACCTCGGAGGCGAGTACGGGGAAGGCGTCGCCCGCGTCGTACTGCCCGGGAGGCAGCCGCGGATCGGGGCCGGCGGTACGGGGGCGGCCGGTGAAGCCGCGGGTGGTGCTCATGACGCAAGGAGGCTAGCACCGGCCCGGGCCCGCCGCCCGGGCGTCTCGAAGTGTGGTTCGCGCAGCTCATGTACGGTGGCGCCACCCCCACACCACCCCTCCCGTACGTCCAGGAGCGTCACCCGTGAGCCAGGAACTGCGCGCCGTCGAGTGGGCCGAAGACGGCCTGTGGCTGATCGACCAGACCGCCTTGCCGGACCGGCTGGAGCGGCTCCGCGTCGACGACGTGGACGCCCTGGTGGACGCCATCCAGCGGCTGGTCGTGCGCGGCGCCCCGGCCATCGGCGCCGCCGGGGCGTACGGCGTGGTGGTGGCGCAGCGGCAGGCCGAGCGCGAGGGCTGGGACCGTACGGCGCTCCTGGCCGCCGTCTCGCGCATCCGCGAGGCCCGGCCCACCGCCGTGAACCTGGCCGTCTGCGTGGACCGGGTGCTGCCGCTGCTCGACCGGGGGAGGGACGCGGCGCTGACCGAGGCGCACGCCGTGCTGCGCGAGGACCAGCTGGCCAACCGCGCCATGGGCGCGTACGGCGCCGACTGGCTGGTGAAGCGGCTGGCCGCGGACCGGCCGCTGCGCCTGCTGACGCACTGCAACACCGGCGCCCTGGCCACCGCGGGCTGGGGCACCGCGCTCGGCGTGGTCCGGGAGCTGCACGCGCGCGGCCTGGTGGAGGTGGTGTACGCGGACGAGACCCGCCCGCTGCTCCAGGGGTCCCGGCTCACCGCCTGGGAGCTGGCCCACGAGGGCATCCCGCACTACGTCCAGGCCGACGGCGCGGCCGCGGGCACGATCCTGCGCGGGGAGGTGGACGCGGCCCTCGTGGGCGCGGACCGCATCGCCGCCAACGGGGACACCGCCAACAAGGTCGGCACCGTCGGCATCGCCCTGGCCTGCGCCGACGCGGGCATCCCGTTCCTGGTCGCGGCCCCGACGACCACCGTCGACCTGGCCACCGGCAGCGGCACGGACATCCACATCGAGCTGCGCGGCGAGCGGGAGGTCCTGGAGTGGGGCGGGGTGCGCACCGCCCCGGCGGCCTCGCGCGGCCACAACCCGGCCTTCGACGTCACCCCCGGACGGCTGGTCACCGCGCTGGTCACCGAGCGCGGTGTGCTGGAGGTGGCGGCGGGGCAACTGCCGGGCGAGCACCTGACCTGACGCCGAGCGGACCGGCGCCCCCTGCCGGGGGGACGCCGGTCCGCCGACGATCACATGGTGCCCGGACGCGCTGTACGCGATCAGAAGGTGAACGGACCCGGCGACTGAGCCGAGGTGGCGGTGCAGTTCACCGTGATGAGGCCGAAGATCACCAGCTTCAGCGACTTGGCCTCGAGGACGTCACCGGTGGCGACCGTGCCCTTGAGCGGGCCGGTGGTCACATCGGACCCGGTCGGAATGGCCGGGTTGGAGCTGCCGGTGAAGGTGGTGGTTCCGGAGCCGTTCTTCGACAGGGTCAGCGTCGAGTTGACCGAGCCGGCCGGAACATCGATCGGCGCCTTGATGGCGGCCGAGGACAGGGTGATGGTCGCGGACGTCCCGCTCTGCGTGGCCGTGAGCGTGGCCAGGCCGGAGCCATAGGTCCCGCAGTCGGCCGTCAGGGTCGCGGTGGTCGGGGTGACCGCGGTGGCGGTCGGCGCCAGTGCGAGCGCGCCCATGGCCATGCCCGCTGCTCCCAGTGCCGTGCCGATCCCGAGTTTCATGCGTCTCATGGGACTGCCTTCCGGTGTGGGGGAGGTGCCTGCCAGCCGCGTCCTTGGTGGAGCGGCGCACACGAGGCGCGGCGGGATCCCGGCGCGCCCGAGGGCGCGTCGCTGCGTACGTGTGCGCGGTGCGGGGGGTGAGATCGCGCGGGGCTGCGGCTCGGGCCTCGCACAGACCGCCACCGGCCCTGACTGACCGTCAGGCGGGGCGCTGTTATTGATGCGCGCGCCACCGAAGAACGCAAGAGCGATTCACTGATTTTTTACTGGCGAGTCAGTTCGCCGGGCCGGAGCGCGCGCGGCGCGCCCCGGCCCGAGCGCGGCGCCGGGCTACCGCCCGCCCGCCAGCTCCAGTTCCAGCAGCCACTCCACGACCTCCGTGTGGTGGCGCGCCTGCCGCGGATCCGCGCCCCATACGTACAGCCCGTGTCCGGCGACCACCACCGCCGGCATCCGCGGGTCGCGGGCCTCCTCCAGGCGGTCGCCGAGGACCCGCATGTCCTGGCTGTTGGCGATCACCGGCAGGGTGATCTCCTCGCCCTCCGCCGGGTGGCCCACGCCCTTGAGCATCTCCAGGTCCTTGAACACCAGCCCGCCGGGGTGGCGGCGGCCCAGGGCCACCGAGGCGACGGTGTGCACATGGACCACCGCGCCCGCACCCGTCAGCCGGGCCACACGGGCATGCAGCTCGGCCTCGGCCGAGGGCCTGCCCGGCGCGCGGCCGTCCGGCAGCGGCACCGCCGCGCCCGCCGCGTCCACCAGGACCACATCGGAGGGGGCCAGCTCGCCCTTGTCCCGGCCGCTCGCGGTGACGGCGAGGCGCAGCGGGTCGCGCGAGAGCACCATCGACAGATTGCCGGAGGTGCCGCGCATCCAGCCGAACGACGCGAAGCGCGCCGCCTCGGCCGCCAGCACGGCTCCGGCCCGCTCCAGGTCCTGGTCCGGTCCCTGCTCCAGGTCCGCGGTCTCCGTCACGGGGTGCTCCTTGTGAGAGTGATCTCGTCGAGGCCCGCGGCCTCGGGGTGGTCGCCGACGCCCTGCTCGAAGTACGGCTCGCCGGGGCGCCGTACGCCGACGGTGCGCCAGCCCGCCGCGCGGGCCGCGTCCAGCTCGCCCGGGCGGTCGGAGAGGAAGAGGGTGCCCGCCGGGTCGGTGCCGATGGCCGCGGTGATCGCGGCATAGGACCCGGGGGACTGCTTGGGGCCCGCGTTCTCCGTGTCGTAGAACCCGTCGAGCAGGGGGATCAGATCCCCCTCGGGCGTGTGGCCGAACCATGCGCGCTGCGCGGCCACCGACCCGGAGGAGTAGATGTGCAGCCGCAGCCCCGCCGCCTGCCAGTGGCGCAGCGCCGGGATGGTGTCGGGGTAGAAGTGCGAGACCAGCTCGCCGCGCGCGAACCCCTCCGACCAGATGATGCCCTGAAGCGTCTTCAGCGGCGTGGCCTTGCGGTCCTCGTCCAGCCACGACCCCAGGATCCGCTCGATCCGGGCGGCGTCGGCCTCCGGCTCGCCCGCCGCCGCGCGGACCTGCTCCGCCGCCCGTCGCACCGCCGGCTCCTGCGCCCGCTCGGCCAGCAGCGCGCCGAACCGCTCGCGCGAGTACGGGTAGAGCACCTCGACGACGAACCCGGTGGCGCTGGTGGTGCCCTCGATGTCGAGCACCACCGACTCGACGCCGGCGAAGGAGACGGCAGGGCTCACGCGGCGGTCCGCCCGGCCTTCAGCGCGTCGAAGTCGGGGAAGCGCAGGGCGATCTCGCTGCCGGTGAAGTTGCCGATCCAGCCGTCCTCCTCGTGGAAGAAGCGGATGGCGGTGAAGGACGGGGAGACGCCCATGTCGAACCAGTGGGTGGTGCCGCGCGGCACCCCGAGGAGGTCGCCCGCCTCGCACAGCACGGCGTGCACCTCGCCGCCCACGTGCAGATAGAAGACGCCCGCGCCCGCGACGAAGAAGCGGACCTCGTCGTCATCGTCGTGGGTGTGCTCCCTGAGGAACTTCTCGCGCGCCGCCCTGGCCTTCGCGGGCCACTCGGCGTCGTCGCCGGGGTGCAGGGCGACCACGTCGACGGTGGCGAAGGACTCCTCCCCGACCAGCTTGTCGATCTCGGCGCGGTACGCGGCGAAGACGGTGTCGCTGTCGGCGTCCTGGGGCACGTCCTCGCGGACGGGCCACCGCTCGTAGCGCACACCGATCGGGGCGAGCGCCGCGGCGATCTCGGCGGGGTCCTCGGTGCGGCGCACCACGGTGTCCGGGCCGGACTCCGGCCAGGTGGTCAGAAGGGTCATCAAGGACTCCAAGCCGGAAGAGGGGAGGGGTTGAAGCCGGATAGTAACCCGGGGCCGACATATCGCGAGGTGTGAGGAAGAACGCGTCTCAGGACGTGAGAAGGAACGCCCTGACCTTTGACGTATGGCTGAAACCGTTCTCATGATGTGGTCATGAAGACGCTGCTGCTCGTTCGGCGGCTGTACGTGGATCTCCATCGGACGACTACGGCCAGCTGTAGCTGACCCTTGCCGCCGTAGTCCTTCCCGTCCCACAACCCGGCACCCCCGTGCCGCCGCATCACCCGGAGATCCCCATGTCCCGCTCCAGACTGCCCCTCGCCGCGGCCTCCCTCGTCTCGCTCACCGCCCTGGTCGCCACCGGCTGCTCCCAGTCCTCCTCAGCCTCGGACACCGGACCCTCCGGGGACACCCCCGCCTCGGCGAAGGCCGCGACCGGCAAGAAGCCCGCGCCCTTCGACCAGGGGAAGGTCAAGGTCGCCCTGGTCCGGCAGAGCGGCGCGGGCGACTACTTCGAGCAGTGGGGCAACGGCGCCAAGGCGCAGGCCAAGGCGCTCGGCATCGACCTCACCGTCTACGACGCCCAGGCGGACAACGCCAAGCAGGCCACCGACCTGTCGGCCGCGATCAACTCCGGGGCTAAGGCGATCATCGTCGACCACGGCTTCCCCTCGACCATCCAGCCGGAGATCGACAAGGCGGTCAAGAAGGGCATCAAGGTCGTCGTCTACGACGTCGAGACCAAGAACCCCGAGGTCATCTCCACCAAGCAGGACGACGCCAGCATGGCCAACGCCGTCCTGGACGTGATGACCAAGGAGCTCGGCAAGAAGGCCGAGGTCGGCTACGTCAACGTCGCCGGATACGCCGCGCTCGACAAGCGCGACAGCGTCTGGAAGAAGCGACTCACCGACAACGGCTGGAAGCAGGCGTTCAAGGTCGGCAAGGTCACTGACTCCACCGCCACCGACAACGTCCCGCTGGTCAGCGCCGCCCTCACCCAGCACTCCGGCGTCGCGGGCATCTTCGCCCCGTACGACGAGCTGGCCAAGGGCACCGTCCTCGCGGTCCAGAACAAGAAGCTGGCGGGCAAGGTCAAGGTGTTCGGCGCCGATGTCTCCAACGCCGACATCCAGGTCATCACCGCCAAGAACAGCCCCTGGGCCGCCACGGCGGGCACCGACCCGTCCGCCGTCGGCGCCGCCGTGGTCCGCACCACCGCCCTGGAACTCGCCGGTCAGCTGACGACCAAGTCGGTCGAGTTCCCGGCCGTCGCGATCACCCGCGACTTCCTGGTGAGCAAGAAGATCCAGAACCTGAACCAGCTGCGCACCGCGCTCCCCGCCCTCAACCTCAGCAAGGTCAGCACGGCGGACTGGATCCCCAATGTCGCCCACTGAGCCGACGGCCGACGCCGACGCCGACGCCGACTCCGGAGACGGCTCCGCGGCCGGGGACGGCCCCGCGCCGGGCGCCCGCGCGGAGGTGCCCGCGGTCTCGCTGCGCGAGGTCAGCATGGCCTTCGGCGGCAAGCCCGTACTCACCTCGGTGTCCCTGGACATCACTCCCGGCAGCGTGGTCGCGCTGCTGGGAGCCAACGGGGCGGGCAAGTCCACCCTGATCAAGGTGCTCTCCGGGGTGCACGCGGGACACGGCGGCCGGGTGCTCGTCGGCGGCGAGCCCGCCGCCCTGCCCTCGCCCGCCGCCGCGCACGCCCTGGGCATCCGCACCGTGCACCAGCGGATCGGCGAGGGCGTGGTGCCCGGCCTGTCCGTCGCCGAGAACCTGGTCTTCGAGGAGCTGGCCCAGCGCGGCGGCAACCCCTTCCTGGGCACCCGTCAGGTCCTCGCCCGCGCCCGCGAGATCCAGGACACCCTCGGCCTCGGCTGGTCCACGGACCTGCTGCGCCGCGACGTCGCCGAGCTCGGCATCTCCGACCAGCAGCTGCTGATCCTCGCCCGCGCCCTGTCCACCCGCCCCCGGCTGCTGATCCTCGACGAGCCGACCTCGGCCCTGTCCTCGGCCGAGGCGACGCGGCTGTTCGCGATCGTGGAGCGGCTGCGGGCCGAGGGGATCGCGGTGCTCTATGTGTCCCACCGGCTCGGCGAGATCGACTCCCTCGCCGACCGGCTGGTCGTTCTGCGAGACGGCCGTCTCACCGAAGACCTCTCGCGGCCCTTCGACTGGGACCGCGCGCTGCGCGCCATGCTCGCCCAGCCGCAGGCCGCGACCACCGCCCGGCCGGCCGACGGCCGGCGCGGCGGGGCCGTCGCGCTCTCGCTGCGCGGCGTACCGCTGCTGCCCGGCCGGCTGCCCCAGGACCTCGATCTGCGCGAGGGCGAGGTCACCGGCGTCGTGGGGCTCCTCGGGGCGGGCAAGACCGAGCTGGCGCGCGGGGTGTTCGGCGCCGAGCCGTTCCGCGTGGGGGAGCTGGAACTGGACGGCGAGCCGTACCGGCCGCGCCGCCCCGCCGACGCCATCCGCCGCGGCGTCCACCTGGTGCCCGAGGACCGGCACGCGGACGCGCTGATCCCCGGCTGGTCCGTGGCGCGCAACATCTCACTGCCCTTCCTGTCCTCCCTCTCCCTCGCCGGACTGGTCCGGGGCGGCCAGGAGGCCGAGCTGGGCCGCCGCACCATCGCCGAACTCGGCGTCGTGGCCCGCGACGAGACCAGCCCCGTCGAGGAGCTCTCCGGCGGAAATCAGCAGAAGGTCGTGGTCGGGCGCTGGCTCGCCGAGCGCCCCCGCGTCCTGATACTGGACGAGCCGTTCCGAGGCGTGGACATCGGCGCCCGCCGCGACATCGGCCGCCGCGCCCGCGCCCTGGCCGCCGACGGTTCGGCCGTCGTCGTGCTCAGCGCCGACGTGGATGAGGTCCTGGAGGTCGCCGACCGCGTCGTCGTCCTCGCCGACGGGGAGATCCGCCTCGACGCGTACGGCGCCGACGCCGAGCGCGACCAGGTCATCCAGGCCATCTCGGCATCCGTGTGACGCCGCACCGGGGCACCCCGCGCGGCACCACCACAGACCAGCACCACAAGCAGCACGAGACGAAGGAAGAAGCAGGCCCTGCGATGACCCTCACCCCTTCCACCGCCCCACCGGTGACGGCCGGGAAGACGGCCGCGGCGGGCGCCGGTCAGCGCGTCCAGGGCGCCGTCATCAAATACGGCTTCATCTTCGTCACTGTCGCCCTCTTCGCGTTCTTCTCGCTCACCGAGCCCACCTTCCGCGACTCGGCGACGCTCCTGGACACCCTCCGCTATGTCTCCGTCGCCGCCATCCTCGGCCTCGGCGTCACCCTCACCATGGCCGTCGGCGGAATGGACATGTCGGTGGGGGCGGTGGCCGGACTCGGCGTGACCGTCGCCGCCAAGACGATGGTCGTCTACAACCAGGTCGGCACGGTCGCGGTGATCGCGGTGATCGTGGCGGGCGCGCTCGCCGGACTCGTCAACGCCTTGCTGATCGTGGTCCTCAAGGTCCCCGACATGCTGGCCACCCTCGGCACCATGTTCGTCATCCAGGGCCTGAAACTGATCCTCGTCGACGGCCAGTCGATCTCGCCCGGCATGACCCTGGACGACGGCACCACCGCGCCCGGCAAGTTCACCGAGGGCTTTCTGTCCATCGACCGGGGCACCGTCGCCGGGGTGCCCGTCTCGGTGGTCATCTTCGCCGGACTCACCCTCGTCGCCTGGGTCTTCCTCTCCCGCACCCGCTGGGGCCGGGTGCTGTACGCGATCGGGTCGAACCCGGAGGCGACCCGGCTCGCCGGCGTCCGCGTCGGCGCCTACCGCGCCCTCGCCTACGTCCTGTCGGGCGTCCTCGCCTCCATCGGCGGACTGATCCTGGCCTCCAGGATCGGCCAGGGCGATGTCTCCGCCGGCACCTCCCAGCTGCTGGAGGCGGTCGCCGTGGCGCTGGTCGGCACCTCCGTGCTCGGCCGCGGCAAGCCCAACGTCTGGGGGACCGCGCTCGGTGCCGTCCTCATCGGCGTCATCACCACCGGCCTGACCATCAAGGGCCTGCCGTACTACACACAGGACGTGGTCGAGGGCGCGGTGCTGATCCTCGCCCTGGTCTTCAGCTTCACACTGTCCCGAGGAAACCGCCGATGACGCACCCGCCGCACCCCGACACCCCGCCCGCCTACCGGGTCCTGGAGCCCGAGGACATCCCCGGCTATCTGCGGGGCCTGGGCCACTGGAACGGCGACGCCATCGAGGTCCACGAGGTCTCCGACGGCAACATGAACCGGGTGTTCATCGCCCGCACCCCCGACGGCACCCGCAGCCTCGCCGTCAAGCAGGCGCTGCCCTGGGTCCGCGTCGCCGGCCCCTCCTGGCCCATGAGCCCCGCCCGCGCCGACGCCGAGGCCCGCGCCTACCGGCAGGTCGCCGCCGTCGCCCCGGACACCATCCCGGCCATCCACGGCTACGACGCCGGCAACTACGCCCTCACCATGGAGGACATGTCCGATCTGCGGGTGCTGCGGACCCACCTCAACGAGGGCGGGGACTACGGCGAGGTGTCCCGCCACATCGGTGCCTTCGTCGCCGCGCTCTCCTTCGCCACCAGCGACTTCGGCATGGCCTCCGCCACCCGCAAGGAGCTGATCGCCACCTCGGTCAGCCCCGAGCTATGCAAGATCACCGAGGATGTGGTGCTCAGCGAGCCCTATCTCGACCACGAGCACAACCACTGGCACGACAGCCTCGACGACCTCGCCGCCGCCTTCCGCGCCGACCCCGCACTTCGCACCGAGGTCGCGGCCCTGCGGCATGTCTTCATGACCAGCGCCCAGGCGCTGCTGCACGGCGATCTGCACACCGGCAGCGTCATGGTGGGCACCCGTCAGGGCGCCGACGTGGTCCGGGTCTTCGACCCGGAGTTCTCCTTCGTCGGCCCGATCGGCTTCGACCTCGGCCTGTACTGGGGCAACGTCCTCGTCTCCGAGCTGCGCGCCCGGGCGCTCGGCACCCCGGGCGACCACGCCGACCAGCTCGCCCTCAGCTGGGACGCCTTCGAGGCGGAGCTGCGCCGGCTGTGGCCGACCCGGGTCGACACCTTCTTCGACGACGCCTACCTGGACCGCTTTCTGCGCCAGGTGTGGTCGGAGAGCCTGGGCTTCGCCGGTACGGAGATCATCCGCCGCGTCATCGGCTTCGCCCACCTCACCGACCTGACCACCCTGCCCGACCCCGGCCCCGCCTCCCGCCGCGCCCTGCTGCTCGGCCGCGAGCTCATCCTGGGCCGCGACCGCCTCCCGGACGCCGCCGGCGTCCGGGCGCTGGCCGAGCGGGTCGGCACTGCGCCGTAGCGGCCACCGGGGGACGCGGCGAAGGGGAGGCTCCGCAGCGGAGCCTCCCCTTCGGGCCTTATGGGGCCCGGGCCTTATAGGGCCTGTCAGGCCGCGCGGCGGTCCAGCAGCTCCTGGACCCGCGCCCGCACCTCCTCCGTGTCCAGCCCACGGATCGTCAACGTGGTGCGGCGGCGCAGCACATCGTCCGCGGTCTCCGCCCACTCGTGGTCACGGGCGTAGACGACCTGCGCCCAGATCTCCGGGGCGTCCGGGTGGATCCGCTCGCCGAGCGCCGGGTCCTCGTCGGCCAGCCGGGCGATGTCGAAGGAGAGCGAACCGTAGTGCGTCGCCAAGTGGCGCGCGGTGTCCCCGGCCATCCGCGGGCCGGGGGTGCCGCCGTCCACCAGCAGCCGGTGCGCGACCGCGTGCGGGCTGGCCAGGCCCGGCAGCGGCATGTGCTTGGGCAGCCGCGATATGGGCTCCATGTCCTCCGCCAGCGGGTGCCCCGGCAGCTGCGCGAGCTTGTTCATCACGGTGCGGCCTATGTGGCGGAAGGTGGTCCACTTGCCGCCCGCGATGGAGAGCATGCCGCCGCGGCCCTCGGTGACCACGGTCTCCCGCTTGGCCTTGGCGGTGTCCCCGGGGCCGCCGGGCAGCACCCGCAGCCCGGCGAACGAGTAGGTGATCAGGTCGCGGGACAGCTGCTGGTCCCGGATGGAGAAGGCGGCCTCGTCGAGGATCTGGGCGATGTCCTTCTCGTTCACCCGCACCTCGGCCGGGTCGCCCTCGTACGCCTCGTCGGTGGTGCCGAGCAGCAGCATGTCCTCCCAGGGGAGGGCGAAGGTGATGCGGTACTTGTCGATCGGCGTGGCCAGCGCGGCCCGCCACGGGGAGGTGCGCCCCAGCACCAGGTGCGCGCCCTTGGAGAGCCGGATGGACGGGGCCGCGTTCGGGTCCTCCATCGCGCGCAGGTGGTCCACCCACGGGCCCGTGGCGTTCAGCACCAGGCGGGCGTTCACCCCGAACTCGGTGCCGTCCAGGCGGTCCTTGAGCTCCGCTCCGGTGACGCGGCCGTCGGTCGTCCGCAGCCCCACCACCTCGGCGTGGTTGAGCACGGTCGCACCCGCCTCGACCGCCGCCCGCACCGTCATCAGGGCCATGCGGCTGTCGTTCATCTGGCCGTCGCCGTAGACCGCGACCGCCTTGAGGCCGTCGGTGCGCAGCTCGGGGACGTCCCGCACGGCCTTGTCGGGGCTGATGACATGGCCGACGCCGTCCCGGAAGGCGGAGAGCGCCGAGTAGGCGAACACGCCCGCGCCGAGCTTGGCCGCGCCGTGCGGGCCGCCCTTGTAGACCGGCAGATAGAAGGTGAGCGGGTTCGCCAGGTGGGGGGCGACGCTGCGGGAGACCGCGCGTCGCTCGAAGTGGTTCTCGGCGACCAGCTTGACCGCGCCGGTCTGGAGATAGCGCAGCCCGCCGTGGAGCAGCTTGGAGGAGGCCGAGGAGGTGGCGCCGGCGAAGTCGCCGGCGTCCACCATGGCCACCCGCAGTCCCGACTGCGCCGCGTGCCAGGCAGTGGTGATGCCCAGGATGCCGCCGCCGATCACCAGGAGGTCGTGCGTTGCCCTGGTCAGCCTCTCCCGGGTCTCGGCGCGGCTCGGCAGGGGGTGCCTCCCAGCGGCGGCTGGAAGGGAACCGGCAGCCGGGTGCGTCCCGAGTGCCGGGGCGCTCTGCGGGGTGGTCATTGCTTACTCCTCGTCTTCGATCCAGCCCATGGTCCGCTGCACGGCCTTGAGCCAGTTCTTGTACTCGCGGTCGCGGACTTCCGCGTCCATGCGGGGGGTCCACTCGGCGGCGCGGCGCCAGTTGGCGCGCAGCGCGTCGGTGTCCGGCCAGAAGCCGACGGCGAGACCGGCGGCGTAGGCGGCGCCGAGGCAGGTGGTCTCGGCGACCATCGGCCGCACCACGGGTGCGTCCAGGACGTCGGAGAGCGTCTGCATCAGCAGGTTGTTGGAGGTCATGCCGCCGTCGACCTTGAGCGCGGTGAGTTCGACGCCGGAGTCCTTGGTCATCGCGTCGACGATCTCGCGGGTCTGCCAGGCGGTGGCCTCGAGCACGGCGCGGGCGATGTGCGCCTTGGTGACATAGCGGGTCAGACCCGCGATGACGCCACGCGCGTCGTCACGCCAGTAGGGGGCGAACAGACCGGAGAAGGCGGGCACGAAGTAGGCGCCGCCGTTGTCCTCGACCGAGCTGGCCAGGGTCTCGATCTCGGCCGCGCTGTTGATCAGCCCCATCTGGTCGCGCATCCACTGCACCAGCGAGCCGGTGACGGCGATCGAGCCCTCGAGGGCGTAGACCGGCTTCTGGTCGCCGATGCGGTAGCCGACGGTGGTCAGCAGGCCGTTGTACGAGTTGACCGGCTTGGCGCCGGTGTTCATCAGCAGGAACGTTCCGGTGCCATAGGTCGACTTGGCCTCGCCCTCGGAGAAACAGGTCTGGCCGAAGAGGGCGGCCTGCTGGTCACCGAGCGCCGAGGCCACCGGCACGCCCGCCAGGACGCCCTCGGCGGTGGTCCCGTACACCTCGGCGGAGGAGCGGATCTCGGGCAGCACGGCCGCCGGGATCTCCATCGAGGACAGGATGCGCTCGTCCCAGTCGAGGGTCTGGAGGTTCATCAGCAGGGTGCGCGAGGCGTTGGTGACGTCGGTGACGTGCACGCCCCCGTCGGTGCCGCCGGTGAGGTTCCAGATCACCCAGGAGTCCATGGTGCCGAAGAGGATCTCGCCGGCCTCCGCGCGCTCGCGCAGCCCCTCGACGTTGTCGAGCAGCCAGCGGATCTTCGGGCCCGCGAAGTACGAGGCGAGCGGCAGGCCGGTCTCCCGGCGGAACCGGTCCTGGCCGACGTTGCGGCCGAGCTCCCTGCACAGGGCGTCGGTGCGGGTGTCCTGCCAGACGATGGCGTTGTGCACCGGCTCGCCGGTGTTCTTGTCCCACAGCAGCGTGGTCTCACGCTGGTTGGTGATGCCGATCGCCTTCACATCGGCGGAGGTGATGCCGGCCTTGCTGATGGCCCCGTCGACGACTTCCCGGACGTTCTCCCAGATCTCGGTCGCGTTGTGTTCGACCCAGCCGGGCTTGGGGAAGATCTGCTCGTGCTCCTTCTGATCGACCGAGACGATGCGGCCGTCCCGGTCGAAGACGATGCAACGGCTCGAGGTGGTGCCCTGGTCGATCGCTGCGATAAACGGGCCGGTGGAGTGGGTGTCGGTCATGGTGTGCGGCTCTCCTGCGCGTCAAGAGGGGGTGGGGTTTGAGAGTGGGGCTAGGCGAAGGCGATCTCGTAGATGCCGCCGGCGATGGCGCCGCCGATGAGCGGGCCGACGACGGGGATCCAGGCGTAGCCCCAGTCCGAGCCGCCCTTGTTGGGCAGCGGCAGGAGGGCGTGGGCGATGCGGGGCCCGAGGTCACGGGCGGGGTTGATGGCGTAGCCGGTCGGACCGCCGAGCGAGAGGCCGATGCCGACGACGACCAGCGAGGTGATCAGGACGCCGATGACGCCCAGGCCGTGGCCGTCCCCGTTCAGACCCTGGGTGAGGATGGCCAGCACCAGCACGGTCGTGGCGATGATCTCGGTGGCCAGGTTCTGCACCGTGTTGCGGATCTCGGGGCCGGTGGAGAAGACGCCGAGCACCGGGCCGGCGTCGGTCTTCGCCTGGGCCGCGGCCTTGGCCGTGTCCTGGGCGCCCGGGCCGCCGACGATCTCGCGGTCGGTCAGATGCGCCTGGAAGTGGCCCATGTAGGCGACCCACACCAAGGTGGCCCCGATGATGGCGCCGGTCATCTGACCGAGCACATAGATCGGCACATCGCTCCACTCCGTGCCGCCCTCGATCGCGAGGCCCAGCGTCACGGCGGGGTTCAGATGTGCCCCGGACAGGGGGGCCGAGATATACGCGCCGGTCAGCACGGCGAAACCCCACCCGAAGGTGATGGCCAGCCACCCCGCGCCGAACGCCTTGGAGCGCTTCAAGACAACGCCGGCGACGACACCACCGCCGAGCAGGATGAGAACGGCGGTACCGATGGTCTCGCCGATGAAGATGTCGGAGCTGGACACCCGCGACTCCTTTGTCCTTCGTCCAGATGGACACCGGGAAGCGCTGCACCACGGGGGTCAACCGGTGGCCCGCGCCCCTCGGTGAGGGGCTGGTCGGCCCGCGGCGAGTTACACCCTAGCGAATATTGTCGTCAGATGTTCGACAATGCCGACCGACGAACGGCAGTTTTCTGCACGGTGAAGGCTGAGGTCAAGGGTCGTGTGACTGAAAACTCGTACCGGGGTGAACGGGCGTGAACCGGCTGATACCGAGCGGTAACTCTCAGAAGCGGCTGGCGCCCAGATCGCGCGAGACGGCCCGCGCGCAGTCCCGTACCGCGGCGACCAGATCGGAGCGCAGCTCGCCCTCCTTGCAGACCCGCTCCACCGCGCCCGCGACGCCCACCGCGCCCACCGGCATCCGCCGCCGGTTGTGGATCGGGGCGGCGATCGACGCGACGCCCTCCCAGGTCTCCTCCACGTCCGAGCCCCAGCCGCGCGCCCGGGTCAGGTCCAGGACGGACTCGAAGCCGGTCATGGAGGTCACCGTGCGGGGGGTGAACGCCTCGCGCTCGGCCTCGACCGCCTCGCTGTGCGCCACCGGGTCGTACGCGGACAGCACCTTGCCCAGGGCCGTGGAGTGCAGCGGCTGCATCGCGCCGACCTCCAGCACCTGGCGGCTGTCGTCGGGGCGGAACACGTGGTGGACGATGAGCACGCCCTGCTGGTGCAGCACGCCCAGATACACGCTCTCCCCGCTGGAGCGGGCCAGGTCGTCGGTCCACACCAGGGCGCGGGCGCGCAGCTCGTGCACGTCCAGATAGCTGTTGCCCAGACGCAGCAGCTCGGCGCCGAGCTGATAGCGGCCCGACGCCTCGTCCTGCTCGACGAAGCCCTCCTGCTGGAGCGTGCGCAGGATGCCGTGCGCGGTGCCCTTGGCCAGCCCCAGCGAGGAGGCGATGTCGGACAGGCCCAGACGGCGCTCGCCCCCGGCGAGCAGCCGTAGCATCGCGGCAGCTCGCTCGAGCGACTGGATGGTCCGTGCCATCGCGCACCCCTCCTGACACTACGGTTCGACAATGCTGAACACTATCGGTCCATGTCGACCCCGCGGTACAGCGGGGAAAGGGTAAACGATCAAAAGGTGCCCCGTGGACGGCACCCCCTCGGCCCCTCACAAGATGTCCCGCCAGATGGAACAGCCCGCGCCGGAAGCCCCCCGGCGGCTACGCTGGCCTGGTGCGCCCTCCGGGAGGAGGGCGCAAAGCCGACAGCCGTCGCACCTCAGGGAGCTCACCCATGGCCTCGCACACGCCCACCTCCATCCCCACCGACTCCGCCGCCCGAGTCGGCGCCCTCCGCGAGGCCCTCGCCACCCGGGTGGTGGTCGCGGACGGCGCGATGGGCACCATGCTCCAGGCCCAGGACCCCACCCTCGAGGACTTCCAGCAGCTCGAGGGGTGCAACGAGATCCTCAACGTCACCCGCCCCGACATCGTCCGTTCGGTCCACTCGGCCTACTTCGAGGCCGGCGTCGACTGCGTGGAGACCAACACCTTCGGCGCAAACCACTCGGCGCTGGGCGAATACGAGATCTCGGACCGGGTGTACGAGCTGTCCGAAGCGGGCGCCCGGGTCGCCCGCGAGGTCGCCGACGGCTTCGCGGCCGACGGCCGCCCCCGCTGGGTGCTCGGCTCGATCGGCCCCGGCACCAAGCTGCCGACGCTGGGCCACGCCCCGTACACCGTGCTGCGCGACGCCTACCAGCGGAACGCCGAGGGCCTGATCGCCGGCGGCGCGGACGCCCTGCTGGTGGAGACCACCCAGGACCTGCTCCAGACCAAGGCGTCGGTCCTCGGCGCCCGCCGCGCCCTGGACGCCCTGGGCACCCACGTCCCGGTGATCTGCTCGGTGACGGTGGAGACCACCGGCACCATGCTGCTCGGCTCGGAGATCGGCGCGGCGCTCACCGCGCTGGAGCCGCTGGGCATCGACATGATCGGCCTGAACTGCGCGACCGGCCCGGCCGAGATGAGCGAGCACCTGCGCTATCTGGCCCGCCACTCCCGTATCCCGCTGTCCTGCATGCCGAACGCCGGCCTGCCGGTGCTGGGCAAGGACGGGGCGCACTACCCGCTCACCCCGGCCGAGCTGGCCGACGCCCAGGAGACGTTCGTGCGCGAGTACGGGCTGTCGCTGGTCGGCGGCTGCTGTGGCACCACGCCCGAGCATCTGCGCCAGGTCGTGGAGCGGGTCCGCGAGCTGACCCCCACCGAGCGCACGCCCCGCCCCGAGCCCGGCGCCGCCTCCCTCTACCAGACGGTGCCGTTCCGCCAGGACACCTCGTACCTGGCGATCGGCGAGCGGACCAACGCCAACGGCTCCAAGAAGTTCCGCGAGGCCATGCTGGAGGGCCGCTGGGACGACTGTGTGGAGATGGCCCGGGAGCAGATCCGCGAAGGCGCCCATCTCCTCGACCTGTGTGTGGACTACGTCGGCCGGGACGGCGTCGCCGACATGGAGGAGCTGGCCGGCCGCTTCGCCACCGCCTCCACCCTGCCCCTCGTGCTGGACTCCACCGAGGTCGACGTCATCCGCGCGGGCCTGGAGAAGCTGGGCGGCCGCGCGGTCATCAACTCCGTCAACTACGAGGACGGCGACGGCCCCGAGTCACGCTTCGCCAAGGTCACCCGTCTGGCCCAGGAGCACGGCGCCGCGCTGATCGCGCTCACCATCGACGAGGAGGGCCAGGCCCGCACCCCGGAGAAGAAGGTCGAGATCGCCGAGCGGCTGATCGCCGACCTGACCGGCAACTGGGGCATCCACGAGGCGGACATCCTCATCGACACCCTGACCTTCACCATCTGCACCGGCCAGGAGGAGTCCCGCAAGGACGGCATCGCCACCATCGAGGCGATCCGCGAGCTCAAGCGCCGCCACCCGGATGTGCAGACCACGCTGGGCCTGTCCAACATCTCCTTCGGCCTCAACCCCGCCGCCCGCATCCTGCTCAACTCCGTCTTCCTCGACGAGTGCGTCAAGGCGGGCCTCGACTCGGCGATCGTGCACGCGAGCAAGATTCTTCCGATCGCGCGCTTCGACGAGGAGCAGGTCACCACCGCCCTCGACCTGATCTACGACCGCCGCTCCGAGGGCTACGACCCGCTCCAGAAGCTGATGGCGCTGTTCGAGGGCGCCACCGCCAAGTCCCTGAAGGCCGGCAAGGCCGAGGAGCTGGCCGCCCTGCCGCTGGAGGAGCGCCTCAAGCGCCGCATCATCGACGGCGAGCGCAACGGCCTGGAGGCCGACCTGGACGAGGCCCTCCAGGAGCGGCCCGCCCTGGACATCGTCAACGAGACCCTGCTGGACGGCATGAAGGTCGTCGGCGACCTCTTCGGCTCCGGGCAGATGCAGCTGCCGTTCGTCCTCCAGTCCGCCGAGGTGATGAAGGCGGCGGTGGCGCACCTGGAGCCGCACATGGAGAAGGCCGAGGACGGCGAGGACGCGGGCAAGGGCACCATCGTGCTCGCCACGGTCCGCGGCGACGTCCATGACATCGGCAAGAACCTCGTCGACATCATCCTGTCCAACAACGGCTACAACGTGGTCAACCTGGGCATCAAGCAGCCGGTCTCGGCGATCCTGGACGCCGCCCAGGAGCACCGCGCCGATGTGATCGGCATGTCCGGGCTGCTGGTGAAGTCCACGGTGATCATGAAGGAGAACCTGGAGGAGCTCAACCAGCGCAAGCTCGCGGCCGAGTACCCCGTCATCCTCGGCGGGGCGGCGCTGACCCGGGCGTATGTCGAGCAGGACCTGCACGAGATCTACGAGGGCGAGGTCCGCTACGCCCGCGACGCCTTCGAGGGCCTGCGGCTGATGGACGCCCTGGTCGCCGTCAAGCGGGGCGTGCCGGGCGCGTCCCTGCCCGAGCTCAAGCAGCGCCGCGTGGCCAAGCGCGCGGCGGCGGTGGAGGTGGCGGAGCCCGAGCAGGGGCCGGTGCGCTCCGATGTGGCCACCGACAACCCGGTGCCCACCCCGCCCTTCTGGGGCAGCCGCGTGGTCAAGGGCATCCAGCAGGCGGACTACGCGTCCTGGCTGGACGAGGGCGCGCTGTTCAAGGGCCAGTGGGGCCTCAAGCAGGCCCGTACCGGCGACGGGCCGAGCTACGAGGAGCTGGCCGAGACCGAGGGGCGGCCGCGGCTGCGCGGCTGGCTCGACAAGCTGCACACCGAGAACCTGCTGGAGGCGGCCGTCGTCTACGGCTACTACCGGTGTGTGTCCAAGGGCGACGACCTGGTGCTGCTGCACGACGACGGCAGCGAGCTGACCCGCTTCACCTTCCCGCGCCAGCGGCGCGGCCGCCGCCTGTGCCTGGCGGACTTCTTCCGCCCGGAGGAGTCCGGCGAGACCGATGTGGTCGGGCTCCAGGTCGTCACCGTCGGATCGAAGATCGGCGAGGCCACCGCCGAGCTGTTCGCCGCCGACTCCTACCGCGACTACCTGGAGCTCCACGGGCTGTCCGTCCAGCTGGCGGAGGCGCTCGCCGAATACTGGCACGCACGGGTGCGCGCCGAGCTGGGCTTCGCGTCCGAGGACCCCGAGGACGTCACGGACATGTTCGACCTCAAGTACCGGGGCGCGCGCTTCTCGCTGGGCTACGGCGCCTGCCCGGACCTGGAGGACCGGGCGAAGATCGCCGACCTGCTGCGCCCGGAGCGGATCGGGGTCAAGCTCTCCGAGGAGTTCCAGCTGCACCCCGAGCAGTCCACCGACGCGATCGTCATCCACCACCCCGAGGCCAAGTACTTCAACGCGCGGTAACGCGCCCGGCGCGCTCCGCGACGCCCGCCGGGAAGCCGCCGGGCGTCGCGGAGCGCGCCGACGTACACTGGTCGATCCGGTAGAGGCCGGTCGTCTTCCGAATCGCGGAAACCGCGGATGACGACCGGCCTTCCTGCCCCTCGCCCGGAGGTGATCGGATGACCAGCAGCATCCCCGCCGTCGACACCCGTACGGCCGAAGGCTCCGCCCTGCAAGCCGTTCTGCTCGACATGGACGGCACCCTGGTGGACACCGAGGGCATCTGGTGGGACACGGAGGTCTCCATCTTCGCCGAGCTCGGCCACGCACTCGCCGAGGAGTACCGGCAGATCGTCGTGGGCGGGCCCATGACCCGCAGCGCCTCCTTCCTGATCGAGGCCACCGGCGCGGACATCGCGCTCGCCGAGCTGACCGGGCTGCTGAACAGCCGCTTCACCGAGCTGATCGACGGCACCGTGCCGCTGCTCCCGGGCGCCCGCCGGCTGCTCACCGAGCTGGCCGCGCACCAGGTGCCCACCGCGCTGGTCTCGGCCTCCCACCGGCGCGTGATGGAGTCCGTGCTGCGGTCGATCGGCCCGGAGCACTTCACGCTCACCGTCGCGGGCGACGACATCGGCCGGACCAAGCCGCACCCCGACCCGTATCTGCACGCCGCCGCGGGGCTGGGCGCGGACCCGGCGCGCTGTGTGGTGGTGGAGGACACGGTGACCGGGGTGACGGCGGCCGAGGCGGCGGGGTGCCGGGTGGTGGCCGTGCCGTCGCTGGTGCCGATCGAGCCCGCGGTGGGGCGCACGGTCGTCGGCTCGCTGGAAGAAGTCGACGTGCCATTTCTGCGCACTCTGATCACAGCAATGCGCTGAACGCGCACTGAGCGTATTTCCGTAAAGGGCGGGCCGGAAGCGGGTCGGGAGCGGGGCCGGAAGCTGGGTCGGGAAACTGAAAGCGCCAATTCCGCTTGCCCTCGCGAGGCCCTCCATAGACGTGATGTTTCTCACCATGCGGACCGTCGACAGGGCGCGCGCGCTCTGCTGCCGGTCCTCTCTGGGGCGATTTGCGTGGACCTATGTGTCCGGATTGATCACATCTCATGTGAAACATGACGGCGTCCGGATATCGGTGAACCGTTACACGTTATCGGGGCGTGATATTGCCTCAACTTCGTTGTGTTCCAGTAGGGCTGGCACCGCGGACTAATCTCTTCGGCGAGTAGTTGATCGATCCCAGGGAGACTCCCGAGAATGAATCGCAAGTCGCTGGTGCTGCCGGCCCTGGCGGGCCTCCTGACCTCCTCGCTCGCCGCGTGCGGCGGTGACGAGGGCGCAGGCTCGGACGGCGGCGCGATCATCGTGGGGAGCACCGACCGCATCGAGGCGTCGAAGGTGGGGAACGCGCCGCTGGACCCCGCCCAGGCATATGACTTCGCCTCCTGGAGCGTGCTGCACAGCACCTTCCAGACGCTGATGAGACTGCCCCGCTCCGGGACCGACCCCATACCCGACGCCGCCGAGCAGTGCGGCTTCCGGGACCGGCAGAGCGAGCAGTACTGGTGCAAGCTGCGCAAGGGGCTGAAGTTCTCCAACGGCCACGATCTGACCTCCGCCGATGTGAAGTTCTCCCTGGAGCGGGTGTTGCGGATCAAGGACCAGACCGGGGTGTGGTCCCTGCTCTCCAACGTGGACAAGGTGGAGACCCCCAACGACCGCGAGATCGTCATCCACCTCTCCAGCCCGGACGCGACCTTCCCCTCCAAGCTCACCACGCCGGCCGCCGCGATCCTCGACAGCGAGGTCTACCGCAAGGACGCGGTGCTCAAGGGCTTCGACATGGTGGGCTCCGGCCCGTACACCGCGAAGACCGAGGTGCGGAACAACCGGCTGACGAAGGTGGTCTTCACCAAGAACTCCGAGTACAAGGGAGACGTCGAACCGCGCAGCGACAAGGTCGAGATGCGCTTCTTCGACGACGCCAAGACCATGGAGGAGGCGCTGACCAAGGGCGATATCGACGTCGTCAACCGCGGCTTCTCGCCCGAGCAGATCGAGCGGCTGGACACCGGCGAGGTCAAGGGCGTCCGGCTCCAGGAGACCTCCGGCCAGGGCATCCGCTACCTCGTCTTCGACACCACGGCCCCGGCGGTGAAGAACAGGGCCGTGCGCCAGGCCATCGCCCACATCGTGGACCGCCAGGCGCTGGTGCGCGATGTGTACAAGCGCACCGCCGAGCCGCTGTACTCGATGGTCCCCAACAACATCTCCTCGCACACCAACTCGTTCCACAACGAGTACGGCGACCCGGACGTCACCGCCGCGCGCACACTGCTCCAGCAGGCCGGCGTGGAGACCCCGGTGGACCTGACGCTGACGTACACCACGGACCACTACGGCCCGGAGACGGCCCAGGAGTTCAAGAAGCTCCAGTCGCAGCTCAACTCCAGCGGCCTGTTCTCGGTGCGGATCGAGGGCTTCAAGTGGACCGAGTTCCGCCCGGCCGCCTCCAAGCGGGAGTACTCCGCCTACGGCATGGGCTGGCTCCCGGACTTCCCGGACCCGGACACCTACATCGCGCCGTTCCTCACCAAGGACAACTTCCTCAACTCGCCGTACCACAACAAGACCGTCCAGGACGATCTGATCCCCAAGACCCGGCAGGAGTCCCAGCGGGCCCTCGCGGTCAAGGACCTCCAGAAGATCCAGGACATCATCGCGGACGATGTTCCGTATCTGCCGCTGTGGCAGGGCAACCAGTACGTGGCCGCCCGCGACGGGATCGTGGGAACCGAGTACCTGCTCGACTCCTCGACCATGCTCCAGCTGTGGGAGATCGGCCGCACCACCGGGGACTGAGCCCGGCGGCGACAAGCAGTGACAAGGGCCGTACCCCGTGCCGCCAGGAGGCGGAGGGATACGGCCCTTGTCGCGTGCGCCGATAGCCGCGCGCCGATCTGCGCGGGCGCGCCCGGTGCGAAAGCGCGAGCAGAGGCGCTCGCGCGCTACTGCGCGCCGGGCCGCACCAGCCCGCTCTCATACGCATAGACCGCGGCCTGCACCCGGTCCCGCAGCCCCAGCTTCGTCAGCACATGCCCCACATGGGTCTTCACCGTCGTCTCACTGACGAACAGATCCGCCGCGATCTCCGCGTTGGACAGCCCCTTGGCGACCAGCTTCAGGACCTCCACCTCGCGCTCGGTGAGGGTGTGCAGGGTGTCCGGCACCGGCTCCTCGCCGGACGGCAGATGCCCCGCGTACTTGTCGAGCAGCCGCCGCGTGATGCTCGGCGCCAGCATCGCCTCGCCCGCCGCCACCACACGGATCGCCTGCACCAGCTCATGGGCCGGCGCGTCCTTCAGCAGAAAGCCGCTGGCCCCCGCGCGCAGCGCCTCCACCACATACTCGTCCAGATCGAAGGTGGTCAGCACCAGCACCTTGGCCGGACCGTCCCGGCCCGGGCCGGTGATCTGCCGGGTCGCCTCCACCCCGTCCATCCGCGGCATGCGGATGTCCATCAGCACCACGTCCGGCTGGAGCGCCCGCACCTGGTCCAGGGCCTGTAGTCCGTCTCCCGCCTCGCCGACGACCGCCAGATCCTGCTCGGCCTCGAGAATCATCCGGAAGCCGGTGCGCAGCAGCGGCTGGTCGTCGACCAGTAGGACGCGGATCGCCACGGGATCTCCTTCGGTGGACCGCTAGACCTGCCCCATTCTGCCGGACTGCGCGGGGACGATGGCCAGCGGATAAGGCGGGGGAGTCCCACCGAATTCCGGGCAATGCGCCTGGTGGTCGCACCATCCGCACAGCTTCGTCCGGCGCGGCAGGAAGACGCCGCCGGCCATCGCCTGCGCGATCGCCTCCCACAGGGCCCGCACCTTGCGCTCCACGGCCAGCAGATCGGACTCCTGCGGGTCGTACGTCAGCACATCACCGCTGCCCAGGTAGACCAGCTGGAGCCGGCGCGGCACCGCCCCCCGCAGCCGCCACAGCACCAGGGCGTAGAACTTCATCTGGAACAGCGCGTCCGCCGCGTACTGCGGGGCGGGCGCCTTGCCGGTCTTGTAGTCGACGATCCGCACCTCGCCACTCGGAGCGACGTCGACCCGGTCGATATAGCCGCGCAGCGTCAGCCCGGAGTCCAGCCGCGTCTCCACGTACAGCTCCCGCTCGGCGGGCTCCAGGCGCGTCGGGTCCTCCAGCGAGAACCACTGCTCGACCAGCCGCTCGGCATCCGCGAGCCATCGCTCCAGCCGCTCCGGGTCCTCCGTGCCGTCCTCCGCACGGAACAGCTCTCCCAGCTCCGGCCGGGCCTTCAGCAGCCGCTCCCACTCACCAGGCACCAACGCGCGGGCGCGCGGGGCGGTGCGCTCCACGGCCGGGGAATCGAATAGGCGCTCGAGCACCGCATGCACCACCGTGCCGCGGGTCGCGGCGGCGCTCGGCTTCTCCGGCAGTTTGTCGATCACCCGGAAGCGGTAGAGCAACGGACACTGCATGAAGTCCGCCGCGCGCGATGGCGACAACGACGGCGCGGACCGTGACAAGCTGCGCGCGGACGGCGGCACAGCGGACGGCCGCTCGGACTCCGGCGTCCGATCGGCCCGCTCGGCCTTCCCGGTGGAGGTTCCCATGGCGCAGACCCTACGGCCCGCCACCGACAGCCGGACGCATACCATCGACGTCCGAGGTCCTCGCACTGCATGATCGTGGGGACCATACCGAAGAAGCGGTGCGAACGACGCATCCGACGAGGGGACACCGTGGACAACAGCGGGCAGCGGCAGTCCGACAGCGGGGGATCGGACGGTACGACCGAGCCCGAGGGCGAAAAGCCGCAGCGCCCCCGTGAGGCGGGCGGCGGCTTCCTGATGGGCCGGCCGTTCGGTGTGCCCGTGTACGTCTCGCCCAGCTGGTTTCTGGTCGCCGCGCTCATCACCTGGGTCTTCGGCGGCCAGCTGGAGCGGGTGCTGCCCGAGCTGGGCGCCGCCCGCTACATCGTCTCGCTGTTCTTCGCGGTGGCCTTCTACGCCTCCGTGCTGGTCCACGAGCTCGCCCACACCATCGCGGCGCTGCGCTTCAAGCTCCCGGTGCGCCGGATCCAGCTCCAGTTCTTCGGCGGAGTCTCGGAGATCGAGAAGGAGTCCGAGACGCCCGGCCGCGAGTTCGTCCTGGCCTTCGTCGGCCCGCTGCTCTCCCTGATCCTCTCCGGCCTGTTCTACCTCGGCATGCTGGTCGTGGAGCCGGGCACGGTCCCCGGGGTGCTGCTCGCCGGGCTGATGATCTCCAACCTCATCGTGGCCATCTTCAACCTGCTGCCCGGCCTGCCCCTGGACGGCGGCCGCATGCTGCGCGCCGTCGTCTGGAAGATCAGCGGCAAGCCCATGACGGGCACGATCGCCGCCGCCTGGACCGGCCGGGCGCTCGCCGTCGCGGTCCTGGTGGGCCTGCCGCTGGCCACCCAGGCCGGCGGGCTCGGGGACGAGTCCGAGGGCTTCGGCAGCGTCGACTCGCTCACCGACGCGCTGCTCGCCGCCATACTGGCCGCAATCATCTGGACCGGCGCCGGAAACAGCCTGCGCATGGCCCGGCTGCGTGAACGCCTCCCGGACCTGCGGGCCCGCGCCCTCACCCGGCGTGCCGTGCCAGTCGCCGCCGACACCCCCCTCTCGGAGGCGCTGCGCCGCGCCAATGAGGCGGGGGCGCGAGCCCTCGTCGTGGTCGACGGCCAGGGCACGCCCACCGCCGTGGTCCGCGAGGCCGCCATCGTCGGGATCCCCGAGCACCGCCGCCCCTGGGTCGCGGTCAGCGGCCTGGCCCAGGACCTCAAGGACGGCATGCGGGTCTCCGCCGAGCTCACGGGCGAAGAACTGCTGGACACCCTGCGTGCCACCCCCGCCACCGAATACCTGGTGGTCGAGGAGACCGGGGAGATCTACGGCGTCCTGTCGACGGCCGACGTCGAGCGCGCCTTCGTGGCCGCCATGGCAAGAACACCCTCCTGACACCCACCGGGCGCTGAGGCTTGCCGGACCGCGGTCAGCGCGTCCCCGCAGGCCCGGTAGGCTGGCCACATGTCCGAACCGACCGGTGCCGCCCGCCGTCGCGGGCCCTTCCAGGTCGGGGACCAGGTCCAGCTCACCGATCCCAAGGGACGCCACTACACGTTCACGCTCGAGGCCGGGAAGAACTTCCACACCCACAAGGGTTCCTTCCCCCACGACGAGCTGATCGGCGCCCCCGAGGGAACCGTCGTGCGCACCACGGGAAACGTCGCGTACCTCGCGCTGCGCCCCCTGCTCCCCGACTATGTCCTGTCCATGCCACGCGGTGCCGCCGTGGTCTACCCCAAGGACGCGGGGCAGATCCTGGCGATGGCCGACATCTTCCCCGGCGCGCGCGTCGTCGAGGCGGGCGTCGGCTCGGGGTCGCTCAGCACCTTCCTGCTGCGCGCCATCGGCGACCAGGGCATGCTGCACTCCTACGAGCGCCGGGCCGACTTCGCCGAGATCGCCAAGCAGAACGTGGAGCGCTACTTCGGCTCCCCGCACCCCGCCTGGCAGCTCACCGTCGGCGACCTCCAGGACAACCTCTCCGACACCGACGTCGACCGCGTCATCCTGGACATGCTGGCCCCCTGGGAGTGCCTGGGGCCCGTCTCCAAGGCGCTCGTCCCCGGCGGCATCCTGTGCGCCTACGTCGCCACCACCACCCAGCTGGCCCGCACCGTCGAGGCCATCCGCGAGCACGGCACCTTCAACGAGCCCGCGGCCTGGGAAACCATGGTCCGCACCTGGCACGTCGAGGGGCTCGCGGTGCGCCCCGACCATCGGATGATCGGGCACACCGGCTTCCTGCTCACCGCCCGCCGCCTCGCCGACGGCGTGGAGCCCCCGCTGCGCCGCCGCAGGCCCGCCAAGGGCGCCTACGGCGAGGACTACGCGGGCTGGGGCAGCGGCGGGTCGGCCGGGGGCGCGGAGACCCCCGCGAACGGCTCCGCCGACCGAGGCTGACCCGGACCCGTACCGGCGCCCCGCGCCAACACCTGTACGCGGCCACCGACTTCCCCTGGAATTCCGCGGGGGAGGCGGTGGCCGCGCCGTGTGAGATGTGGCACGATGCGGGGCACCCCCTGACGCCACCGCTCTCACAGGAGTCACGCCGCGTGCAGCCCCTGGGCCCGGACCTCCCGCACACCCACCCCCGGCCGGTGCACTGGCTCGCGACAGCGACCGCCCTCGCCGCCGTCGTCGCCGGGGCGGCGGTGTTCCAGCCCTCCGACGCCAAGGCCACGACCGACACCCCCACGACAGCGGCCGCACCGGGCGCGGGCACCCCCGGCGCCCCGGGCGTCAAGGCCCCGGACCCCACCACCGCGGACTACCCGGTGGACTGCGGCCCGGAGACGGTGGACGTCACGGACCGCGCCTCGGGGGATCTCGACGGTGACGGCCGGCCCGAGACCGTGGCCGTGGTGCGCTGCCACTCCGCGACGGGCACCCCGCCCAGCGGCATGTATGTGCTGGCCCAGCCGGATGGCAAGGGGAAGGGTGAGGCGGGGCGGCCGAGGATCGTGGCCACCTTCCTCGACCCCAAGGAACGCATGAGCGTCACGGATTTCGCGCTGCGCGGAACCAAGGTTTCGGCCACTCTGCTCGGATACTCCTCGCAGCAGGTGCCGCGCTGCTGCCCGGACCTCCAGCGCAAGGTCAACTGGCAGTGGGAGGACGGCAAGTTCGTACTCAAGGCGCTGCCGGTCGCCGGCAGTGTCTGACCCGTCACGCCACGTACCGCGCCGGCCCGGCGCGCCGTCAGTCGGCGTCCGGGCCGTACACCTCGACCTGGTCGGATACCCGCCGTACATGGATGCAGTCGCCGGGACACTCCTTGGCGGAGTCCGCGACATCCTTGAGCAGGGGCAGCGGCACCCGTGTCGTCGCCCCCTTGTCCTGCAACAATTCGTCGTCGGCGCTCTTGACGTAAGCTAGACCGTCGATGTCGAGTTCGAAGATCTCGGGTGCGTACTGGGCACAGATGCCGTCGCCCGTGCACAGATCCTGATCGATCCAGACTTCAAGATCACCGAGCTCCTCGTTCCGCACCGTCACGATCTGCCGTCCCCTAATACATGTTTCAACATTGACTAAATAGCGCCAGCCTTGGCGGGTGTTGACCATCTCGACGATACAACCGGTCGCTTTCCGATGTTGTTGGGTGGGTATTCACCTGGCGTGAGGGAGTGCGCAAGGGTGAAGATCGGACACACGCCGACCGGGTTTGTGATCTAGGGGTTTCAACCCGCACCGGCCCAGGTAGGGTCAGGAAGCGTCCAGCTCCCCTTGGAGGAGGTGAGGACCGTGGCAGCCCACGACGACGACATCAACCGCGGCATCCGGCCGGGGCGGGGGTCTGATGACCCAGCCGGCCAGGTTGCCTATCTCGAGCAGGAAATCGCCGTCCTGCGACGTAAGCTCGCCGACTCTCCGCGGCACACGAGGATTCTCGAAGAGCGGATCGTCGAGTTGCAGACCAACCTGGCGGGCGTGTCCGCACAGAACGAGCGGCTCGCCAACACGCTCCGTGAGGCCCGCGACCAGATCGTGGCCCTCAAAGAGGAGGTCGACCGGCTCGCGCAGCCCCCGGCCGGCTTCGGAGTGTTCCTACAGGCCAACGAGGACGGCACGGCCGACATCTTCACCGGAGGCCGGAAACTCCGGGTGAACGTCAGCCCGAGCGTCGACCTCGAGGACCTCAGGCGCGGCCAGGAGGTCATGCTCAACGAGGCGCTCAACGTGGTCGAGGCCATGGAGTACGAGCGCGCCGGGGACATCGTCACCCTCAAGGAGGTCCTTGAGGACGGCGAGCGCGCCCTGGTGATCGGGCACACCGACGAGGAGCGCGTGGTGCGGCTCGCCGAGCCGCTGCTGGCCACCACCATCCGCTCCGGTGACGCCCTGCTGCTCGAGCCCCGCTCCGGCTACGTCTACGAGGTCGTGCCCAAGAGCGAGGTCGAAGAGCTCGTCCTCGAAGAGGTCCCGGACATCGACTACACCAAGATCGGCGGCCTGGGCAACCAGATCGAGCTGATCAGGGACGCGGTCGAGCTCCCGTACCTCTACCCCGACCTGTTCAAGGAGCACGAACTGCGGCCGCCCAAGGGTGTGCTGCTGTACGGCCCGCCCGGCTGCGGCAAGACCCTGATCGCCAAGGCCGTGGCCAACTCCCTTGCCAAGAAGGTCGCCGAGGTGACCGGGAAGTCCGCGGGGAAGAGCTTCTTCCTCAACATCAAGGGCCCCGAGCTGCTGAACAAGTACGTCGGCGAGACGGAGCGGCACATCCGGCTCGTCTTCCAGCGGGCGCGGGAGAAGGCCAGCGAGGGCACGCCGGTCATCGTCTTCTTCGACGAGATGGACTCCCTCTTCCGGACCCGCGGCTCCGGCGTCAGCTCGGACGTGGAGAACACCATCGTCCCCCAGCTGCTCTCCGAGATCGACGGTGTCGAGGGCCTGGAAAATGTGATCGTCATCGGCGCCTCCAACCGCGAGGACATGATCGACCCCGCGATCCTGCGCCCCGGCCGCCTCGATGTGAAGATCAAGATCGAGCGTCCGGACGCCGAGGCCGCCAAGGACATCTTCTCGAAGTACCTGACACAGACCCTGCCCATCCACTCGGACGACCTCGCCGAGCACGGCGGCTCCCCGAAGGCAGCGGTCGGCGGCATGATCCAGTCGGTCGTCGAGCAGATGTACACCGAGTCCGAGGAGAACCGCTTCCTCGAGGTCACCTACGCCAACGGCGACAAGGAAGTCCTCTACTTCAAGGACTTCAACTCCGGCGCCATGATCCAGAACATCGTGGACCGGGCCAAGAAGATGGCCATCAAGGACTTCCTCGACCACAACCAGAAGGGCCTCCGCGTCTCCCACCTGCTCGCCGCCTGCGTGGACGAGTTCAAGGAGAACGAGGACCTGCCGAACACCACGAACCCCGACGACTGGGCCCGCATCTCCGGCAAGAAGGGCGAGCGGATCGTCTACATCCGCACCCTGGTCACCGGAAAGCAGGGCGCGGACACGGGACGCTCCATCGACACGGTGGCGAACACCGGTCAGTACCTGTAACACCGCTGTCCGGCTGCGGATGTCCTGGACGGGGCATCCGCAGCCGGATGCGCTTTTCGGACCGCGAATTCGGACGCGTATGACGGACCTGTCAGCACAGCGAGCGGGCACCTACGAGCCGGACCGGAGCAATGACTGAAATGATCGCCTCAGAGCCGCGTGGCGGTTCTAGGCTCTGCGGTACCGCGGCAGCGCGGTGCGGGGGATCGGGGGCCGCGCACGGACCGGAAGCACCGCGGTACTTGAGCGCCGACCCCGCCCAGGGGCGGCGCCGGGCAAGGAGGGCCGCATGACCGTACGGCGAGTAATGGGGATCGAGACGGAGTACGGGATCTCCGTCCCGGGCCACCCGAACGCCAATGCCATGCTCACCTCATCCCAGGTCGTCAACGCGTACGCCGCGGCGATGCACCGGGCGCGCCGCGCCCGCTGGGACTTCGAGGAGGAGAACCCGCTGCGGGACGCCCGCGGCTTCGACCTCGCGCGCGAGTCCGCCGACGCCAGCCAGCTCACGGACGAGGACATCGGCCTGGCCAATGTCATCCTCACCAACGGCGCGCGGCTCTACGTCGACCACGCACACCCCGAGTACTCCGCCCCCGAGGTGACCAACCCCAGGGACGCGGTGCTCTGGGACAAGGCCGGCGAGCGCATCATGGCCGAGGCCGCCCTGCGCGCCGGCCAGCTGCCCGGAGCCCAGCCGATCCTCCTCTACAAGAACAACACCGACAACAAGGGCGCCTCCTACGGCACGCACGAGAACTACCTGATGAAGCGGGAGACCGCCTTCTCGGACATCGTGCGCCACCTGACCCCCTTCTTCGTCTCCCGGCAGGTCGTCACCGGCGCCGGCCGCGTCGGCCTGGGCCAGGACGGCCACGAACACGGCTTCCAGATCAGTCAGCGGGCCGACTACTTCGAGGTCGAGGTGGGCCTCGAGACCACCCTCAAGCGCCCCATCATCAACACCCGCGACGAGCCGCACGCCGACGCCGAGAAATACCGGCGGCTGCATGTGATCATCGGCGACGCCAACCTCTCCGAGATCTCGACCTACCTCAAACTCGGCACCACCTCCCTGGTGCTCTCGATGATCGAGGACGGCTTCATCGCCGTGGACCTCGCCGTGGACCAGCCCGTGCGCACCCTGCACCAGGTCTCCCACGACCCGACGCTGCGCCGCCTGGTCACGCTGCGCAGCGGCCGCACACTCACCGCGGTCCAGCTCCAGATGGAGTACTTCGAGCTGGCCCGCAAGTACGTCGAGGACCGCTTCGGCGCGGACGCCGACGACCAGACCCGGGATGTGCTCACCCGCTGGGAGGACGTCCTGAACCGCCTGGAGCGGGATCCGATGAGCCTGTCCGGCGAGCTGGACTGGGTCGCCAAGCGCGAACTCATGGAGGGCTACCGGCGCCGTGACGGCCTGGAGTGGGACGCGGCCCGGCTGCACCTGGTGGACCTCCAGTACGCCGACGTGCGCGCCGAGAAGGGCCTGTACAACCGTCTGGTGGCCCGCGGCAAGATGAAGCGACTGCTGGACGAGTCCGATGTGTCCCGGGCCCGCAGCAAGCCGCCGGAGGACACCAGGGCCTACTTCCGTGGCCGCTGTCTGGAGCAGTACGCCGACGACGTGGCCGCGGCCTCCTGGGACTCGGTGATCTTCGACCTGCCGGGCCGTGACTCCCTGCAACGGGTCCCCACCCTGGAGCCGCTGCGCGGCACCAGGAACCACGTCAAGGAGCTGCTGGACCGCTGCCGCACGGCCGAAGACCTGGTCCGGGTGCTCTCGGGGGGCTGAAATGGGCCGCGGCCGGGAATCATCGTGATGGCCTCGGAGCGTTGTAACAACTGCGAGGCCGATGTCGGACCCGGCTTGTAGGGTCTGATCTTGACCGATCCAATCAAGCTGGGGCGAAAAGAGCGGGGTGAGGGATATGGCGACAAAGGACACCGGCGGCGGACAGCAGAAGGCGTCGCGCACGACCGAGGAGGTCGAGGAGCAGGCGCAGGACGCGCAGGCGGCCGAAGACCTCAAGGAACGGCACGAGAAGCTGTCGGATGACGTGGACGACGTTCTGGACGAGATCGACGATGTACTCGAGGCTAACGCCGAGGACTTCGTTCGAAGCTTCGTTCAGAAAGGCGGCGAGTAGCCTTCGAATCGAAGGCAAGGGGGAGCTGGGGTTGGCAAGCGAAGAGACTGTGAAGCGCTGCTCGCGGTGTAAGCAACACAAGCCGCGAGCAGCGTTCGCGCGGAACAAGTCGATACTTGACGGCTTACAGGCCTACTGCCGGGAGTGTGCGGCCGCCTACCACCAGCAGCGGCAGCTAGCCAAGGGGCGCAACATCCGCCCTAGGGTGGATGTGCCCAGCGGACACAAGTACTGCCGTATCTGCGGTGAGATCAAGCGGCACAACGAGTGGCATCGCAACGCCGCTGCGTCTGACGGCTTGGCAACCCTCTGCAAGGCGTGCAAGGCGATAAAGGGGCGAGCAGGACATCTGAAGCGCCAGTACGGCATCACCGAAGCCGAGCGTGACGAGATGGTCGCCTCTCAGATGGGGCTTTGCGTGATCTGTCTGAAGGCTCCGGCTGCACATGTGGATCACTGCCACAAGACGGGTAAGGTCCGTGGCGTACTGTGCTTTAACTGCAACTCGGCCATCGGCAAGTTGGGAGACGATCCCGACATTGGTCGTCGAGCTGTCGCCTACCTGGAAGGAATCGCGTGGAAGCCAACACTCGTAGCACCGGGCGTCTACCAGCTGCCTTCCTGACGCCTGGTTCCTCGTCCTTCATGGACTTCCTCGGTGCCCACTCGCCCGAGCTGCTCCCGGGGAACCGTCCGCTCCCCCCGGTGCAGGGCGCGATCGAGGCCCCCCACGGCACGACGATCGTCGCGGCCACCTTCCCCGGCGGGGTGGTGCTCGCCGGCGACCGCCGCGCGACGATGGGCAACCTCATCTCCCAGCGCGACGTCGAGAAGGTCTTCCCCGCCGACGAGTACTCGGCCGTCGGCATCGCGGGCACGCTCGGCTTCGCCGTGGAGATGGTCAAGCTCTTCCAGCTGGAGCTGGAGCACTTCGAGAAGGTCGAAGGCACCATCCTCTCCCTGGAGGGCAAGGCAAACCGGCTGTCGACCATGATCCGCGGCAATCTCGGCATGGCCATGCAGGGCCTGGCCGTCGTCCCCGTCTTCGCGGGCTGGGACGTCGACCGCCAGAAGGGCCGCATCTTCTCCTACGACGTGACCGGCGGGCGCTCCGAGGAGTTCGGCTTCGCCGCCACCGGTTCCGGCTCGCTGTTCGCCCGTGGCGCGCTCAAGAAGCTGTACCGCGAGGACCTGACCGAATCCCAGACGGCCACCGCCGTCGTCCAGGCGCTGTACGACGCCGCCGACGAGGACTCCGCGACCGGCGGTCCCGACCTCGCCCGGCGCATCTACCCCATCATCACGGTGATCACCGAGGACGGCTTCAAGAGGCTCGCCGAGGCGGAGGTGTCCGAGATCGCCCGTGCCATCCACGAGCGGCGGCTCGAGGAGCCGGACGGCCCGCGGGCCTCGCTGCTCTGAGGGACGGTCGACCCGGAATGCATTCGCCAATGACAGAAAGGGACGGATAGCCGGTGACTACGCCGTTCTATGTATCGCCTCAGCAGGCCATGGCCGACCGCGCCGAGTACGCCCGCAAGGGCATCGCGCGCGGCCGCAGCGTGGTCGTGTTGCAGTATGCCGACGGCATCCTGTTCGTCGCGGAGAACCCGTCCCGCGCGCTGCACAAGGTCAGTGAGATCTACGACCGGATCGCCTTCGCGGCGGTCGGGAAGTACAACGAGTTCGAGAATCTGCGCATCGGTGGTGTCCGCTACGCCGATCTGCGCGGTTACACCTACGACCGCGACGATGTGACCGCCCGCGGCCTCGCCAATGTCTACGCCCAGACCCTCGGCACCATCTTCTCCAGCGCGGCGGAGAAGCCTTATGAGGTCGAGCTGATCGTCGCCGAGGTCGGGGACGGCCCCGAGGACGACCAGATCTACCGGCTGCCGCACGACGGTTCCATTGTCGACGAGCACGGCTCGGTCGCGGTGGGCGGTAACGCCGACCAGATCAGCAGCTACCTCGACCAGCGCCACCAGGACGGCATGACCCTGGCCGAGGCGCTCAAGCTGGCTGTCGAGTCCCTCGCCCGGGACAGCAACGGCGGAGAGCGCAGTCTCACCGCCGAGCAGCTCGAGGTCGCGGTGCTGGACCGGACGCGGCCCCAGCAGCGGAAGTTCAAGCGGGTGATGGGCGGTCAGCTGGCCCGCCTCCTGGGGGCGGAGAGCGCCGCCGCAGAGTCGGATTCGGAGTCCGAGTCCCCGGCCGAGGACACCTCCGAGACCGAGGACTGACCTCACCACCTCACAACGCGCGGCGCGCCCTGGCCCCGGCCGGGGCGCGCCGCGCGTTTTTGTCTCCGCGCCCGCTGCGCGGGAGGGCATCCGTCGCCGGACGGGGCCTAGCGCGGCGGCGGGCCGCTGGACCCCCGGGGGACGAGCTCGACCGGCAGTGTCGTGTCGCCGTGCGCCGTCTCGCCGTCCAGCACCGCCATCAGCGCCCGCATCCCGGCTGCGCCGACCGCCTCGGCGGGCAGTCGTACCGTGGTCAGTTCCGGGTCGACCGCTGTGGCCAGTGCCAGGTCGTCGAAGCCGGTGACGGAGACGTCGTCCGGTACTCGCAGTCCGAGCCGGCGGGCGGCCTTGCAGGCGCCCGCCGCCAGGATGTCGTCGTCGCATACGAGCGCCGTGGGGCGGGGGCCGGGCCGGGTGAGTGCCCGTTCGGCCGCGCGCTGCCCCTCGTCGACCGTCAGCGGGGCGGTCTCGGTGTGCACGGTGGCGCCCGGGACCGTGCCCATCGTGGCTGTCAGGGCCCGCGCGCGTACCCGGAAGGTCCAGGTGTCCACGCCGGCCGCCACATGGGCGATGCGGCGGTGTCCAAGGCCCAGGAGGTGTTCCGCGGTCTGGCGCATCCCGTCGGCGATGTCGAGGTTGACGGTGGCCGCGGCGACTTTGTCGTCGGGTGCGCTGTCGAGCATCACCAGCGGTAGCCCGCCGCCGCGTACCGCGGCCAGCGCGTCGGCCGCCATCGAGGAGGCGATCACGCCGTCGAGCGAGGCGCGGGCGGAGTCGAAGGGGTCGCGTGCCGGGCCGACCCCTTCCGGTGACGGGTAGAGCACCACGCCGAAGCCGCCTTCGGCGGCCACGCGTGCCGCGCCGGTGTAGACGCGGGCGAAGAATTCCGTGGTCAGTGCGGGGACGACGAGCAGCGCGGTCCTGGTCCGGCCGAGGCGGAGGCTGCGCGCCGCGAGGTTCGGGCGGTATCCGAGTTCGCGCGCGGCGGTGCGTACGGCTTCCACGGTGCGCGGTGAGACCCGCCCTGTCCACTTGTCGCCCAGGACCAGCGACACGGTCGCCTGCGACACACCGGCGTGGCGTGCCACATCCCGGCTGGTTGCTCGCGCCCCCGGTCCGCCGGGAGCGCGCGCTCCCGGCGTGCGGTCTCCTTGCACGCTCGCCACTTCGCCCTCCCCTCGTCGTGGTCATCTCGGTCGCCCACCGTGAGGTGGACCCGGGTCGCCAGCCATGATACGTATAACGGCGGACGTTATACGTAAAACTTCACCCGGACGCGCCCGGGGGAGAACAGGAAACGAAGGGGCAGAGCATGGCGGCTGGCTACGGGGATCTGCTGCGCACCAAGCACGCGACCCGGCTTCTCGTCGGCACGCTCGTCGGCCGGCTGCCGAATGCCACCGCCGCCCTCGCCGTCGTGCTCTTCACCCGCGCCGAGGGCGGCAGCTACGCCCTGGCGGGCGCGCTCTCCGCCGTCTACGGCGTGGGCAACGCCCTGGGGCAGCCGCTGCTCGGCCGGGCCGTTGACCGCCACGGACAGCCGCGGGTGATGCTGCCCGCGGCCGTGCTCTCCGCGCTCGCCATGGCCGTGTTCGCCGTGGTCGGGCTCGACCCGCTGCCCGTCGCGTACGCCGCGATGCTCGCCGCGGGTCTGTTCACCCCGCCCCTGGAGGGCGGGCTGCGGGCGCTGTGGCCCGGGGTGCTCGGCCGGGAGGACCGGGTGCACGCGGCGTACGCCCTGGACGCCGTCGCGCAGGAGGTGATCTTCTCCGTCGGTCCGCTGCTGGTGACCGCCCTGGTCGCCTTCTGGTCGGAGGCGGCCGCGCTGCTGGTCATCAACGCCATCGGGGTCGCGGGCGCGCTGTCGGTCGTGCTGTCGCCGCCCTCCCGGCGCTGGCGCTCGGCCCCGCGCGAGGCGCACTGGCTGGGCGCGCTGCGCTCGCGGGGCCTGCTGGTGCTCCTCGGCACCTTCTTCTTCGTGGGTGTCGCCCTCGGTTCGATCGGTGTGGCGGCCGTCGGATACGCGGACGAGCACGGCGGCGGGATGGTGTCCAGCTATCTGCTCTCCGCGCTCGGGGTCGGCGCGCTGGTCGGCGGCCTGGCGTACGGCGCCCGGCCCTGGGCCGGCCCGCCGGAGCGGCGGCTGCGGGTCCTGGTGGCCGCTCTGGCGCTCGGCTACCTGCCGCTGGTCCTGGTGCCCGGGGTGGTCGCGATGACGGCGCTGGCGGGCCTGTCAGGTGTCTTCCTGGCCCCCGCGCTCGCCTGTGTCTTCGTGGTCGTCGACCGGCACGCCCCGCGCGGTACCGTCACCGAGGCGTTCTCCTGGCTGGTGACCACGTTCGTGGTCGGCAACGCCGCGGGAACGGCCGCCGCGGGGCCGGTGATGGAGCTCGGCGGGGTCGCGGCGGGCTTCGCGGTGCCGGGGGCGGCCGGGCTGGTGGCCCTGGTCGTGCTGCTGGCCACGGCGCGCTTCCTCACCGGCGCGCCGGGCGGGGCACCGGGCGACCCGGATGTGTCTCGGGCGGAAAATGATCGCAACCGTGCCGTCGAACCCGGTTTCAGAGCAGGCCGTCAGGCGTAATGTTCAGGCATGGACCGCCGCATTTTCGGGCTGGAGAACGAGTACGGCGTCACGTGCACTTTCAGGGGACAGCGCCGGTTGTCTCCTGACGAAGTGGCGCGCTACCTCTTCCGCCGTGTCGTCTCCTGGGGCCGCAGCAGCAATGTCTTCCTGCGCAACGGCGCCCGCCTCTATCTCGACGTGGGTTCGCACCCGGAATACGCAACTCCCGAGTGCGACAACGTGACCGAGCTGGTCACCCACGACAAGGCAGGCGAGCGCATTCTCGAAGGTCTGCTCGTGGACGCCGAGCGCCGCCTGCACGAGGAGGGAATCGCGGGCGACGTCTATCTCTTCAAGAACAACACCGACTCCGCCGGGAACTCGTACGGCTGCCACGAGAACTATCTGGTGGCCCGGCATGGTGAGTTCTCCCGTCTCGCCGACATTCTCATCCCGTTCCTGGTGACCCGGCAGCTGCTGTGCGGGGCGGGCAAGGTGCTACAGACGCCGCGCGGCGCGGTCTACTGCGTCAGCCAGCGTGCCGAGCACATCTGGGAGGGCGTCAGCTCCGCGACCACGCGCTCCCGGCCGATCATCAACACCCGTGACGAGCCGCACGCCGACGCCGAGCGTTACCGCCGGCTGCATGTCATCGTGGGCGACTCCAACATGTCCGAGACGACCATGCTGCTCAAGGTCGGCGCCACCGACCTGGTGCTGCGCATGATCGAGGCGGGCACGGTGATGCGTGATCTGACGCTGGAGAACCCCATCCGGGCCATCCGCGAGGTCAGCCACGACATCACCGGGCAGCGCAAGGTGCGCCTGGCCAGCGGGCGTGAGGCGTCGGCCCTCGAAGTGCAGCAGGAGTACTACGAAAAGGCGCTCGACTTCTGCGAGCGGCGGGGCATCCGCACGGGCACCGTCGAGCGCGTCCTGGAACTGTGGGGCCGCACGCTGGAGGCGATCCGCACCGAGGAGCTCGACCGGATCGACACCGAGATCGACTGGGTGATGAAATACCGGCTGATCGAGCGGTACCGGGCCAAGAACAACATCACCATGTCGCATCCGCGGATCGCCCAGATAGACCTCGCCTACCACGACATCCACCGCCGCCGGGGGCTGTACTACCTTCTGGAGAAGCGCGGTCAGGCGGCCCGGGTGTGCAACGACTTGAAGATTTTCGAAGGCAAGTCGGTGCCCCCGCAGACGACCCGCGCACGGCTGCGCGGCGACTTCATCCGCCGTGCCCAGGAACAGCGCCGCGACTTCACCGTCGACTGGGTGCACCTCAAACTCAATGATCAGGCGCAGCGCACGGTGCTGTGCAAGGACCCGTTCCGCTCGGTGGACGACCGGGTGGAGAAGCTCATCGCCGGAATGTGACCGCGGCGCCCGGACGGCCCATGTCCGGCGCGGGGCCCCGTACGTTTCGCGTACGGGGCCCGCGGCACGTCGTAGAGTGGCGCGCGTTGCCCCCCGCAGGCTCTACCGACGAGGACTTCCGTGCGCCGACGCTCCGTACTTCTTGCCGTGCCCGCAGGCCTGCTCACCGCCGCGGGCTGCGGCAGTGAGAAAGCAGGATCCGAGAAGTCCTCCAAGACCTCGCCCTCGCCGGAGGCCGGCAGCCCTTCGGCGGAGCCGACGGGCAAGATTGTGAGCGGGCCGGTGCCGGCCATCACGGGTGGCACGAAGTTCGGCGAGAAGCCCGAGGTCGCGAAGGGCTCGGGGCAGCCGTCCTCGTCGCTGGCGGTCAAGACGGTCATCAAGGGCGACGGGGCCAAGGTGGCCAAGGGTGACTACCTCCAGGTGGACTATCTCGGTCAGATCTGGAACACCGCGAAGGTCTTCGACAACTCCTACGACCGGGGGAAGCCGGCCGTCTTCCAGATCGGCGTCGGCCAGGTCATCCCGGGCTGGGACCAGGGGCTGGTGGACAAGAAGGTCGGCAGCCGTGTGGAGCTGGCCATTCCGCCGGCCTTGGGATACGGCAAGCAGGGCCAGCCGCAGGCCGGGATCAAGGGCACCGACACCATGGTGTTTGTCGTCGACATCGTGAACGCCTTCAACGGCAAGAGTTCGGCCAAGGGCCGCGTGGTGGCGCAGACCAACGCCGACCTGCCCAAGGTGGGCACTGAGACCGACGGCAAGGCGCCCGCCATCGAGGTCCCGAAGAAGGCCGCGCCGAAGAAGCTCGTCTCGGCCTATGTCATCGAGGGCGACGGGCCGAAGGTGAAGGCCACTGACACCGTGCTCGTCCAGTACAAGGGCGTGCTGTGGGACGGCGGCAAGGAGTTCGACTCCACGTACAAGAAGGGCCAGCTGGCGCAGTTCTCGCTTCAGCAGGTCGTCCAGGGCTGGGCGGAGGGGCTGACCGGCAAGAAGGCCGGCAGCCGTGTGCTGATCGTCATCCCGCCGGACCTCGGCTACGGGAAGAAGGCCCAGCAGGGCATCCCGGCCAACTCCACGCTGGTCTTCTCGGTCGACATCCTGGCGGTTCTGTAAGACTGGGCAGGTTGCCCACCACGTAAGAGGAGCAATTTCGTGAGCATCGACAAGCCCGAGGTCGACTTCCCGGGCGGCGAGCCGCCGAAGGACCTGGAGATCAAGGACATCTGGGAGGGCGACGGTCCCGTCGCCAAGGCCGGAGCCACCGTCAAGGTCCACTACGTCGGCGTCGCCTTCAGCACCGGCGAGGAGTTCGACGCGAGCTGGAACCGCGGCACCCCGCTGGAGTTCCAGCTCGGGGCCGGCCAGGTCATTTCCGGCTGGGACCAGGGTCTCCAGGGCATGAAGGTCGGCGGCCGCCGCCAGCTGACCATTCCGCCGCACCGGGCCTACGGGGACCGTGGCGCCGGCGGCGGCAAGATCAAGCCGGGTGAGACGCTGATCTTCGTGTGCGACCTGGTCGCTGTCTGAGGTCTGCCTCGTCGACGGCCGGAGGGTGAGCCTCCGGGCCGTGGCCGAAGCGTCCGTCGAGGGCCCCTGCCGCCCGGCAGGGGCCCTCGGCTTTTGTCCCGCGTCCCCGTAGCGGTACGGTCACGGTCGTAAGGTCACGAGGAAAGGGCGTCGATGGCGATTGCCAAGGCTGAGCGGCTGATGAACCTGGCGCTGTGCCTGCTGGGGACCCGGCGCCCGTTGACCAAGCGTGAACTGCGGGAGTCCATAGAGGCATACATCGAGGCTTCCGCGGCTTCGGCGACTTCGGCTTCCGCGTCGGCGGCCGGCGCGGGCTCCGGCTCCGGCGGGAGCGACGATGCCTTCAACCGCATGTTCGAGCGGGACAAGGACGATCTGCGCGAGTTGGGCCTGGTCATCGAGACCGTGGAGAGCGTCGACGGCGAGATCGGCTACCTGGCCCGCCGCGACAGCAACCGCCTCCCCCCGATCACCCTGGACGCCGAGGAGGCCGCGGCCCTAGGCCTGGCCGCGAAGGTCTGGCAGCAGGCCCGGCTCGCGGGCGCCGCCAGCGGCGCGCTCCAGAAGCTGCGTGCCGCCGGGATGCCGCTGGCCGAGGACCCGTACGACACCCAGCCGGCCGGCGCCCTGGAGCCGCGGATCCCGGTGCACGAGGCGGCCTTCGAGCCTCTGATGGTCGCCTGCCGTGACCGCCGCCCCGTCCTGTTCGACTATCGCAAGGCGAACGCCGCCCAGCCCGGGCAGCGCCAGGTGGAGCCGTGGGCTCTGGAGTGCTGGCGCGGCCACTGGTATCTGGCGGGATGGGACCGCGAACGGGCGGCCGAGCGCGTCTTCCGGCTCTCCAGGATCACCGGCAAGGTGCGTCTGCGGGCCGGCGCGTACACCGCCGAGGTGCCCGATCATGTCACCGTGCGCGAGACGGTGGAGCGCTGGTCGGGGGAGACCGCCACCGGCACCGCCCGGATCAGACTGCGCTCCGGCCACGGTTACCCGCTGCGGGCCAGGGCGCTGCGGACCAGCCCGCTGGGCGACGGCTGGGACGAGCTGGAGATCCCGTACGGACACGGGCTCGACGCCTGGCTGGTGGAGTTCGGCCCGGACGTGGTCGTGCTGGCGCCCGATGAGCTGCGGGCCGATGTCGTCGAGCGGCTGCGCGCCGTCGCCAAGGGCTGAGGGGGGCCGCAACGCATGGCCGGAAACGCGATTGACCAGACCCGCCGGATGCTGTCGCTGGTGACGTATCTGCGCGAGCGCCCCGGCGCCCGTGTGGCCGATGTCGCCCGCGCCTTCGGTATCAGCGAGGACGAGCTGATCTCGGACCTGGATGTGCTGCCGCTGTGCGGCACCAGCTTCCGCGGCGGCGACCTGCTGGACATCGACACCGACGGCGAGTGCATCTGGTGGCACAACCCGGACGATGTCGCCGAGCCGCTGCGGCTCGCCGCCGACGAGGCCACCGCGCTGCTGGTCGCCGCCCGCGCCGTCGCCACGCTCCCCGGGCTGCGCGAGGGCGACCGGGACGCGCTGCTGCGCGCCACGGCCAAGCTGGAGGCCGCGGCCGGTGAGGCGGCAGGTGCCAGTTCCCGACTGTCGGTCACCTTCGAGTCCGAGGGCGGGGTGTTCGCCGACGTCGACCGTGCCATCGCCGAGCGTCGCCGCCTGTGGCTGCGCTACTACTCGCCCGCGCGGGACGAGCTCACCGAGCGCGAGGTGGACCCGATCCGGCTGTTCGCCGTCGGCCACACCTATATGGAGGCGTGGTGCCGGCTCTCCGAGGCGCGGCGCACCTTCCGTCTTGACCGGGTCGCGGAGATCAAGCTGCTCGACGCGCCCGCCGACCCGCCGCCGATCGAGCTGCGCGATCTGTCGGACCTGTCGGCCGGGCTGGTGCAAACCGGTGCCGAGGACCCCGAGGTGGTCGTCGAGGTCGGCCCCGGCGGGCGCTGGGTCGCCGAGTACTACCCGCACGACAGCGCGGAGGAGCTGCCCGACGGCGGCCTCAGGATCACGCTGCGCACCCCCGACCCCGGCTCGCTGCGCCGCCTGGCGCTGCGGCTGGGCAGGGACGGCAGGATCGTCTCGCCGCAGGGGCTGGCGGACAGCGCGCGGGACGCGGCGCAGCGGGCGCTCGCGGCCTATGGTGAGTGAAGGGACACGCACAGTGACCGCTGGGGGGAATCCCACCTCGGTGATCTTCAAGGCAGCCTGTCCGGACTGCCGCGGCCGATTCGAACTGGCGGCCACCGCCCTGCGGCTGGCGATCGGGGGGAGTGACCGCACCACGTTCTACTCCTTCACCTGCCCCGACTGCGGGTCGGCGGTGCGCAAACCGGCGGGGGAGCGGATCGTGGAGCTGCTCACGGGCGGCGGGGTGAGAACCCTGCGGCTGCACTCCAAGGTCTGAGCCCACAGGGCTTGGGCGCGCCCCGACGGGTGGAGTTCGAAGCCGAGGGGTGAGGATCGGCGGCCCGGGCCCCCGATAGGCTCTGGTCCATGTTCTGGCCGATGCTCGCCCTCGCTCTCGCCTTCACCGGGATCGCCGTTCTCGCCGTGCTCGCCGTACGGGTCTTCGTCGAAGTGCGCGGGCTGGCGCGGCAGGTGGGGGAGAGCTCGCGGCAGATCACCCGGGCCGCCGAGGACCTGGAGCGGGCCACGGCCCCGCTCGGCGGCCAGGTGGACGCGCTGCGCCGGGGGCCGCACACCGGGCTTTCGTCGGACCCGGCGGCCGACTGAAGCCAGGGACTGACGGACAGGTCGGCGGGGTAGGCTGCTTGGCGCAGTCGTGACCGCGGCGGTGTGGTCGCAATAGGGAGTATGCACGGGGATTGCCCAGGGTTTACCCCAGCGGGTTACGATCGCTGCCAGCACTAGCACGCCAGTCCGATACCCAAACGGCAGGCATGAAAGTTACGCCGCCCCGGCGAGAAGGTAGTCGCACATGCTCGGCAATCTCAGGCCCACCGAGATCATTCTCATTCTCGTTGTCATCCTGCTGCTCTTCGGTGCCAAGAAGCTTCCGGACATGGCTCGGTCCCTCGGCAAGTCGGCCCGCATCCTCAAGAGCGAGGCCAAGGCCATGAAGAAGGACGACGAAGCGGCGAAGACCACCGAGGCCGCCCAGGCGGCGCCTGCCGACCCGGCCGCGCAGCAGCCCGCGCCGCGGACCATCCAGGCGGCTCCCGGCGATGTGACCAGCTCCCGCCCGGTCACCGAGCCGAACCGCACCGCCCAGGGCTGACGGAGCCGACGCAAGCCGAGAGTGCCGCCGTGGCTCGCTGAGCCGACGACGGCCTTCGCACGAGACGAGGACGTGGGTTGCTCAAGTCTGCCCGCAAACAGCAGAGGGATCCCGAGGGGCGGATGCCGCTCGCGGAGCATCTGCGAGAGCTGCGCAACCGACTGCTGAAGGCGGTCGTCGCGATCATCGTGGTCACGGTCGTCGCGCTGATCTACTACAAGCAGATCGCGGAGTTCCTGACCGGACCGGTGATCGACAGCGTCGGCTGCAAGAAGGGCGAGGGCATCGGCGGCGGGCATCCCGAGCCCTGTGCGCAGATCACCGCCAACGGCCTTCTCGCCCCCTTCACGATCATGCTGAAGGTGGGCCTGATGACGGGCGTCGTCGTCTCCAGCCCGATCTGGCTCTATCAGCTCTGGGCGTTCCTCGCGCCCGGCCTGCACAACCACGAGAAGAAGTACGCGCTCGGCTTCGTGGCCGCCGGTGTGCCGCTGTTCCTGGCCGGCGCCTGGCTCGCGTACGCCGTGCTGCCGACCACCGCCGGGGCGCTGGTCGGCCTCACCCCCTCGGACTGGGACAACCTGTTCCCCGCGGACGAGTTCTTCGACATCGTCACGCGCATGGTGATCGTCTTCGGCCTCGCCTTCGAACTCCCGCTCCTGCTGGTGCTGCTGAACTTCGGCGGGGTGATCACCGGTCGGCGGATGCTGGGCTGGTGGCGGGGCATGGTCGTCGGCATCACCGTCTTCGCCGCGGTCGCCACCCCCACCGGCGACCCGCTGACCATGTCGCTGCTCGCGGCGCCCATCGTGGTGCTGTACTTCGGCGCCACCGGCATCTGCCTCTTCAACGACCGCCGGCGCCGGCGCGGCAACCCGGACGCGGGGCTCGACGACGACGAGGCCTCCGACCTCGACCTGACTCCCGCGCCCGTCGGCGACGTCGAGCCGGTGTCCCGCCCCGACGATCCGGAGGACCCGGGCCCGACCCGGCGGAACGGCTACGACGACGTCACCTGACCCGAGTCGGCCGGGCCGGTGACCTGAACCGGCCCGGCCGATAGGGTCCGCGCGTGACCTGCGACATCACCCTCTTCGTCAACCCGACGGCGGGCCGCGGGCGCGGCGCCCGCGCCGCCCGGCCCGCGGCCCGGGCCCTGCGGGACGCCGGATTCGGCGTCCGGACCGTGGTGGGCGCCGACGCCGCCGAGGCCCTGGGGCGGGCCCGTGAGGCGGTGGCCGGCGGCACCGGGGCGCTGGTGGCCGTCGGGGGCGACGGCATGGTCTCGCTCGCCCTCCAGGCGGTCGCCGGGACCGGCACCCCGCTCGGGGTGATCGCCGTCGGTGGCGGCGACGACTTCGCCCGGGCCACCGGGCTGCCGATACACGACCCGGTGGCCGCGGCCCGCTCCATCGCCGCCTCGCTCAAGGGCGACGGCGGCCGCGCGGTCGACCTGGGGCGGGCGGGAGACGTCTGGTTCGGCACCGTCCTCGCCTCCGGGTTCGACTCCCGGGTCAACGAGCGCGGCAACCGGATGCGCCGGCCGAGCGGCCGGCTCCGCTACGACCTGGCCATGCTCGCCGAGCTGGCTGCCCTGCGGCCCGTCCGCTACCGGATGAGCCTGGACGGCGGGCCGGAGCGGGAGGTGGAGGCCACCTTGATAGCCGTCGGCAACGCCGCCTCGTACGGCGGTGGCATGCGGATCTGCGCGGACGCGGTCCTCGACGACGGGCTCTTCGACATCACGGTCGTCGGCCCGTGCAGCCGCACCACGCTGCTGACGGTCTTCCCGCGCGTCTACCGCGGCACCCACCTCGGCCACCGGGTGGTCACCAGCCACCGGGCCGCCTCGGTGTCCCTGGCCGCCGAGGGCCTGACCGCGTACGCGGACGGGGAGCGGCTGGGACCGCTGCCGCTCACCGCCGCCACCGTGCCCGGCGCCCTGCGCCTGCTGGGAGCGCCGGGGCGGCTCGCGGGCCCCTGATCCCGGCCGCGTCCCCCGCTCCGTCCCGAGGGGCGAGAAAGATCGCGTGCGTTGTCGGAGGCGGCCGGTAGTCTCGTACGTACGATGACCGACGAGCTGACTCCCGCCGAGCGCTACACCGCGGCCCGTCTGCGGGCGGCCGAGGAGGCCACCGCGCTGGCCCCCTTCCGCGAGATGTACGACTTCGAACTGGACCCGTTCCAGATCGAGGCGTGCAAGGCCCTGGAGACCGGGAAGGGCGTGCTGGTCGCCGCCCCCACCGGCTCGGGCAAGACCATCGTGGGCGAGTTCGCCGTCCACCTGGCACTCACCCAGGGCCGCAAGTGTTTCTACACCACGCCCATCAAGGCGCTGTCGAACCAGAAGTACACCGACCTCGTCAAGCGCTACGGCGCCGACCGGGTCGGTCTGCTCACCGGTGACAACAGCATCAACTCCGACGCCCCGGTGGTCGTGATGACCACCGAGGTGCTGCGCAACATGCTGTACGCGGGCTCCCAGTCGCTGCTGGGGCTCGGCTATGTGGTGATGGACGAAGTCCACTACCTCTCCGACCGGTTCCGCGGCGCCGTCTGGGAAGAGGTCATCATCCACCTCCCCGACTCGGTGACGCTGGTGTCCCTGTCCGCGACCGTCTCCAACGCGGAGGAGTTCGGCGACTGGCTCGACACCGTCCGCGGCGACACCGAGGTGATCGTCTCCGAGCACCGCCCCGTCCCGCTGTGGCAGCACGTGCTGGCCGGGCGGCGGATGTACGACCTCTTCGAGGAGAAGAGCACACCGGGGGACGGCCAGAGCGGCCGCCGGGAGGTCAACCCCGACCTGGTCCGGGTGGCCCGCATGGAGAGCACCCGGCCGAGCTTCGGCCGCGACAAGCGCCGCGGCCGGAACAACATGCGCGAGGCCGACCGCGAGCGCGAGCGCCGTCAGCGCAGCCGGATCTGGACCCCCGGCAGGCCCGAGGTCATCGAGCGGCTCGACGCCGAGGGGCTGCTGCCCGCGATCACCTTCATCTTCAGCCGGGCCGGCTGCGAGGCGGCCGTACAGCAGTGCCTGTACGCCGGGTTGCGGCTCAACGACGAGGCGGCGCGCGCCCGGGTGCGCTCCCTGGTCGAGGAGCGCACGGCCGGCATTCCCGACGAAGACCTGCATGTGCTGGGCTACTTCGAGTGGCTGGAAGGCCTGGAGCGGGGCATCGCCGCCCACCACGCCGGAATGCTGCCGACGTTCAAGGAGGTGGTGGAGGAGCTGTTCGTCCGCGGGCTGGTCAAGGCGGTGTTCGCCACCGAGACCCTGGCGCTCGGCATCAACATGCCCGCGCGTTCCGTGGTGTTGGAGAAGCTCGTCAAGTGGAACGGCGAGCAGCACGCCGACATCACCCCCGGCGAGTACACCCAGCTGACCGGCCGGGCGGGCCGGCGCGGCATCGACGTCGAGGGCCACGCCGTGGTGCTGTGGCAGCGCGCGATGGACCCGGGCGCCCTCGCCGGCCTGGCCGGCACGCGCACGTACCCGCTGCGCTCGTCCTTCAAGCCCTCGTACAACATGGCGGTCAATCTGGTCTCGCAGTTCGGGCGACACCGCTCCCGCGAGCTGCTGGAGACCTCCTTCGCGCAGTTCCAGGCCGACAAGGCGGTCGTCGGCATCTCCCGGCAGGTGCAGCGCAACGAGGAGGGCCTGCGCGGCTACCGCGCCTCCATGACCTGCCACCTCGGCGACTTCGACGAGTACGCGCTGCTGCGCCGCGAGTTGAAGGACCGCGAGACCGAGCTGGCCCGGCAGGGCGTGGCGCAGCGGCGCGCGGCCGCGGCGGACGCGCTGGAGAAGCTCCGCCCCGGCGATGTCATCCACGTCCCGACCGGGAAGTACGCCGGGCTCGCGCTGGTGCTCGACCCCGGGCTGCCGGCCGGGCGTACGGGCGGCCACCGCGGCCTGGAGTACCACGACGGGCCGCGCCCGCTCGTGCTCACCGCCGAGCGCCAGGTCAAGCGGCTGGCCGCGATCGACTTCCCGGTGCCGGTGGAGCCGCTGGAGCGGATGCGGATCCCCAAGTCCTTCAATCCGCGCAGCCCGCAGTCCCGCCGGGACCTGGCGTCCGCGCTGCGCAGCAAGGCGGGCCACCACGATGTGCACCGCCATCGCAAGCAGCGCTCGGCCGCGGCGGACGACACCGAGATCGCCCGGCTGCGCGCCGCCATCCGGGCCCACCCCTGCCACGGCTGCGACGAGCGCGAGGACCACGCCCGCTGGGCCGAGCGGTACCACCGGCTGCTGCGCGACACCCGCCAGTTGGAGCGGCGCATCGAGGGGCGCACGAACACCATCGCGCGCACCTTCGACCGGATCTGCGCCCTGCTGAGCGAGCTGGGCTATCTCAGCGGCGAGGAGGTCACCGACGACGGCAAGCGGCTCGCCCGGCTCTATGGCGAGCTGGACCTGCTCGCCAGCGAGTGTCTGCGCGACGGCGTCTGGGAGGGGCTGAAGCCCGAGGAGCTCGCGGCCTGCGCCTCGGCGCTGGTCTACGAGGCGCGGGCGGCGGACGACGCGCTGCCGCCCAAGCTGCCCGCGGGCCGGGTCAAGGAGGCGCTGGGCGAGATGGTCCGGATCTGGGGCCGGCTGGACGCCCTGGAGGACGACCACAAGATCAAGCAGGCGGAGGGGGTCGGTCAGCGCGAGCCCGACCTGGGCTTCGCCTGGGCCGCGTACCGCTGGGCCTCCGGACACGGGCTGGACGAGTTGCTGCGCGAGATCGAGATGCCGGCGGGCGACTTCGTGCGCTGGTGCAAGCAGGTGATCGATGTGCTGGGCCAGATCGCCGTGGCCGCCCCGCCGGACGGCACGGTGGCGCGCAGCGCCCGCCGGGCGGTCGACGGGCTGCTGCGCGGCGTGGTGGCGTACTCCTCGGTGGGCTGACTCCACCGCGCGGCGTTCTTCACGGGCCGGGTCCGGCCGGGGCGAGTTCCCGGCCGGACCCGGCCCGTTTCGTATGCCGCTTCCCGCTGTCCGTGCGTGGCCGTGGAGTCGGCGCAATCGCGATACATCGCGGTTGACGCCTCTGCCGAGTCGCGATATGTTCGGCGACGGATATACGGGGGCGAGGTGATGACGGTGTCGGCGAAGCGGCGCAAGCTGAGCAACCCCTTGGCGCTCGCGGTGATGGCGCTCCTGAGCGAGCGGCCGATGCATCCGTACGAGATCGCGCAGGTGCTCCGGCGACGGGGCAAGGAACACAGCATCAAGATCAACTACGGGTCGCTCTACACCGTCGTCCAGAACCTGGAGAAGCACGGCTTCGTCGAGGTCGCCGGTACCCAGCGGCAGGGGCTCCGCCCCGAGCGCACGGTGTACGGACTGACCGAGGACGGCCGCCGCGAACTGCACGAGTGGCTGGCGGAGCTGGTGTCCGTCCCCGCCCGGGAGTACCCCGCCTTCTCGGCCGCGCTCTCGCTGATCCTGGTGCTGCCCATCGACGAGGCCGATCGGCTGCTGCGGCAGCGGGCCGAGACGCTGGAGGCCCGGGCCGAGGCCCTCGACGGCTCGATCGACGCGCTGGAAAAGGACCTGCCGAGGGTGTTCCTGCTGGAGACGGAGTACGAACTGCACATGATCCGCGCCGAGATGGAGTGGGTCCGGTCCCTGCGCGCGGAGCTCGCGGCGGGCAGCCTCACCGGAGCGGCCGCATGGCGGACGCTGAGCCGGACCGGCGAGATGCCGGCGGAATGGGTCGAGATAGAGGAGAGAACCAACCCGGAGAAGTGAAACCGGAGCAGTGAAGAAGGCCCCGGCGCGCGCTGCGCCAACAGCGCACGCCAGGGCCCTGACCCCGGACCGGACCTGCGGCGATGGCAGGCCAGGCGATCGAGGTGCGGCACACCCAGGATAGCCCGGCTCTCCACCCGCGGATCGGTACGGCGGATTTCGCACGCGACGAATCGACGTCGTACGACAGATCAGAGTGGAGACACGCCGCCATGGCGCCAACAACCGGGGGACGCACCCCGCATCACACGCGCACCCGCGCGCTCGCAGTGGAAACCGACCAACTGGTCAAGACCTACCCCGGCGGGGTGAAGGCCCTGGACGGCATGGAGCTGGCCGTCGAGGCGGGCATCGTCTTCGGCCTGCTCGGACCCAACGGGGCCGGGAAGTCCACCACCGTCAAGATCCTCACCACCCTGGCCCGCCCCGACGCGGGCACCGCGGCGGTCGCCGGACACGATGTGCTCCGCCACCCCGGCCGGGTGCGCGCCGCCATCGGCGTCGTGGCCCAGAAGTCCGGCGCCGACCCGGTGGCCACCGGGCGGGAGAACCTGCTGCTCCAGGGGAGGCTGTACGGGCTGCGGGGCACCGCCGCCGCCCGCCGCGCCGACGAACTCCTGGACCGCTTCGACCTCGCCGACGCCGCGAACCGCCCGGTCAAGGGCTACTCCGGCGGCATGCGCCGCAGGCTCGACGTCGCGCTCGGGCTCGTACACCGCCCCGAGGTGCTCTTCCTCGACGAGCCCACGACCGGGCTCGACCCCGAGGCCCGCGCCGCCATGTGGGACGAGATCGCCCGGCTCGCGGGCGAGGAGGGGCTGACGATCCTGCTCACCACGCACTACCTCGAAGAGGCCGACCGCCTCGCCGAGCGCATCGCCATCGTCGACCGCGGCCGGGTCGTGGTCGAGGGCACCCCGGACGAGCTCAAGGGCGAACTCCGCGGCGACGCCGTCCACCTGGAGCTGCGCGAGACCGTCGCGGACGGCGCCGAGCCCCCGCTGCGCGACGCGCTCACCGCGCTGCCGGGCGTGCACGAGGCGGCCGTGGACGGACGGCGGGTCAGCGTCCGCGCCGACGACGGCGCCGCCGCCGTGCCCACGCTGCTGGCCGCCCTGGAGCGGTCGGGCGCCGCCGTGGCGACCGCGACCGTCGCCCGCCCCTCCCTCGACGACGTCTATCTGCGCTACGCGGGCCGCAGCTTCACCGAGGCGGAGGCCGCGGCCGGGGCGCCCGTGCCGGCCGGTGCCGCCGGAGGTGCCCGATGAGCGCGGCCCTCGCCCAGACCTGGTACATGACGCAGCGCCAGCTGATGGCCTACTGGCGCCAGCCCGTCTTTCTGCTGATCAATCTGGTCCAGCCGGTCATCTGGCTGTTCCTCTTCGGCTCCCTCTTCCGCAAGGTCACCGACCTCGGCGGCTTCGGCACCGGCTCGTACCTGGACTACCTGGTCCCGGGCATCGTGGTGATGAGCGCCCTGTCCTCCAACATGTGGGCGGGCATGGGAACCCTGGAGGAGATCGAGCGGGGCACCCTCAACCGCTTCCTGACCACGCCGGTCTCCCGCGGCGCGCTGATGAACGGCAATGTGGTCTCCCAGGGACTCAGCACCGCCGTGCAGTCCGTCATCATCGTGGCGCTCGGCAAGCTCGGCGGCGCCGACTACCCGGGCGGCATCACCGGGACGGCCCTGCTGATCGTGGCGTCCGTGCTGCTCGGCACGGTCTTCGGCGCGCTCTCCAACGCCCTGGGCATGCTGGTCCGGGAGCGGGAGTCGATCATCGGCATCAACACCTTCCTGCTGCTGCCGCTGACCTTCCTCTCCGAGGCCTTCATGGCGCCCTCCCTGATGCCGGGGTGGATGCGGCACATCGCCGACTTCAACCCGGTCAACTGGGCGCTGGTGGCAGGCCGTTCGGCCATGGCGGGCGACCCGGACTGGGGTGATGTGGCGAGCCGCGGCGGGGCGCTGCTGGCGCTCGCGCTGGCCGCGGTCTGGCTGTCGACCCGCACCTTCCGGTCGTACCAGCGGTCGGTCTGACCGCAGCCGTGCGCGCGGCGGCCCCGGCGGTGGCACTCCACCGCCGGGGCCGCCCGGCGCTCGTCGTCCCGGTAGGTCGTCCGGCTCCGGGGCTCAGGCCGCCGCGGCGCCGGTGGCTCCCGCGGCGTCCGCGGCGCCTTCTTCCGCCTCTATCCGCTGGTTCCACTCCCGCTTCGACGCCTGCCAGCCGTCCTCGTCATGGCCGCGGCGCCAGTAGCCGGAGATCGACAGCCACTCGCGCGGGATCTCCCGCTCGATCCGCAGATAGCGGCGGACCTCCTTCACGAATCCCGCCTCGCCGTGGACGAACGCGTGCAGCCGGCCGGACGGGAAGTCCAGCGCGCGGACGGCCGCCACCAGCGACTCACCGCCCCGCCCGCCGCCCCGGTGCAGCCAGCTGACCCGCGCCCCGTCCGGCACGCTCAGCTTGAGCTCCTCCTCCGGCCCGGCCACCTCGATCAGGGCGTGCACCAGCGCGCCCGCCGGCCCGTCGGCGAGCCGCTCCAGCGCGACGGCGATCGCGGGCAGCGCGCTCTCGTCGCCCACGAGCAGATGCCAGTCGGCCTCCGGGCTCGGCGCGTACGCCCCGCCGGGGCCGAGGAAGAGGACCTCCTCGCCCGGCTCGGCGCGCGCGGCCCACGGCCCGGCCAGGCCCTCGTCCCCGTGGATCACAAAGTCCAGGGTCAGCTCCTGGGCCGCGGGGTCCCAGGCGCGCACGGTGTACGTACGGGTGCGCGGCCACTGGTCGCGCGGGAACTCGGCGCGGACCCGCGCCAGGTCGAACGGCTCGGGGTAAGTGACGCCCTCGGCCGGGAAGAGCAGCTTGACGTAGTGGTCGGTGCACTCGCCGGCGGCGAAGCCGGCCAGGCTGCCGCCGCTCAGCACCACCCGCGTCATGTGGGGCGTCAGCCGCTCGGTGCGGGCCACCCGCGCCCGGTTGAGCTGCGGGGTCTTGCGGGCAGGACGCTCTGCCACGGCCACCTCCCTGATCCACAAACGAGTTAGGGTGACCTAACCTAACACCTCACCCTTCAAGAGTGGAGAGCAGCCGGCGCAGCGATCCGCCGAGCCCCCACCGCTCCGCCAGCGCCTCCAGCGCCCGCTCGTCCCGCGGCGCCCGCGGCAGCGCCGGGTCGAAGGCCGGCAGCGGGACGTCCGAGGCCACCCGCACCACCTTCGGCGCGACCGCCACGTACTCCCGCGCCTCCGCCAGCCGCCTGCGCTGCGCCGGGGTGATCTTGGACGCGGGGTCGGCGGCCGCGGCCATGATCCCGGCCAGGTCGCCGTATGCGGCGAGGAGCTTGGCCGCGGTCTTCTCGCCGATCCCCGGGACGCCCGGCAGCCCGTCGCTGGTGTCGCCGCGCAGCAGCGCCAGATCCGCGTACCCCGCGCCGCCCACGCCGTACTTCTCGCGCAGCGCCGCCTCGTCGAAGACCTGGAGCGTGCCCACCCCCTTGACCGGGTAGAGCACCCGCGCCGCGCGCCCGTCGTCGACGAGCTGGAACAGATCCCGGTCGCCGGTGACGATGTCGACCGGGCCCGTCGCCCGGCCCGCGAGCGTGCCGATGACGTCGTCGGCCTCGTAGCCCGCGGCGCCCACCCGGGCGATCCCCACCGCGTCCAGCACCTCGTCGATCACCGGGACCTGCGGCGAGAGGGTGTCGGGCACCTCCTCCTGGTCCACCCCGCCCCCCTCCGGGGCCTCCTCGGCCACCCGGTGCGCCTTGTACGAGGGGATCAGGTCGACCCGCCACTGCGGGCGCCAGTCGAAGTCCATGCAGGCCACGAGGTCGTCGGGGTGGTGGTCCTGGACCAGCCGGGCGATGAAGTCGAGCAGCCCGCGCACGGCGTTCACCGGGGTGCCGTCGGGGGCCCGGACGGAGTCCGGCACCCCGAAAAAGGCGCGAAAGTACAGGGACGAGGTGTCGAGGAGCATCAGGCGTCGGGTCACGCCTCGATGATGCCGCACCCCACCGACACTCCCACCCCGGATATGTGACGTGGGTCACCGATTGGTTTACGCCAAACGGTTCAGGGCAGGCGCGCTGCCGGAGCGGACCCGTTAGGTAAGGAAACTATTGCAACGGGCAAGCGGTCAGATGCCGCCCGCTCCACGACCTGTCCGCGGGGGTGGCGGGTCGTTCTTGGTACGACCCCGAGAGGTATATGTGTCCAGGCTGCAAGCCGAGCACCTGTTCAAGGTGTTCGGCAGACGACCCGATGAGGCGGTGGCGAAGCTCGAGGGCGGAACGGACCGTGACGAGCTGCGTGCGAACGGCACGACCGCGGCGGTCATCGACGCGTCCTTCGCTGTCGAGGCGGGCCAGATATTCGTCGTCATGGGTCTGTCCGGATCCGGCAAGTCCACGCTGCTGCGCATGCTCAACGGACTGCTGGAGCCGACCGCCGGACGCGTCCTCTACGACGACCAGGACCTGACGGCCCTGGCCCCGCGCGAGCTCCGCGAGGTGCGCTCTCACAAGATCAGCATGGTCTTCCAGCACTTCGCCCTCTTCCCGCACCGCAGCGTCCTGGAGAACGCCGCGTACGGCCTGGAGGTGCAGGGCATCGCGCGCGCCGAGCGCGAGCGGCGCGCCGCCGAGGCGCTCGGCCTCGTCGGCCTCGCCGGCTGGGAGAAGTCCTGGCCCGACGAGCTCTCCGGCGGTATGCAGCAGCGCGTGGGCCTGGCCCGCGCCCTGGCCACCGACGCCGACCTGCTGCTGATGGACGAGTCCTTCAGCGCGCTCGACCCGCTGATCCGCCGCGATATGCAGGACCAGCTGCTGGAGCTCCAGAAGCGGCTGAAGAAGACCATCATCTTCATCACCCACGACCTCAACGAGGCCATGCGCCTCGGCGACCGCATCGCCGTCATGCGCGACGGCCGGATCGTCCAGATCGGCACAGCCGAGGACATCCTGGTCACCCCGGCCAACGACTATGTCGCCTCCTTCACCCAGGATGTCGACCGCGCCCGGGTGCTCACCGCCGGCGCGATCATGGCCGACCCCGAGGAGGCGCTGGGCACCACGACCCCGGACGGCGCGGTGCTGCGCACCGAGAGCGACGTCCTGGAGGCCGCCCCGGCGATCGTCACCCCGGACACCCCGATCGTCGAGCTGTTCACCCCCTGCTCGCGCAGCGGTGTCGCGGTCGCGGTGACCGACGAGGACGACGGCTCGCTCATCGGCGTCGTCCCCCGCGCCCGGCTGCTCGCCGTGCTCGGCGAGCCGGAGAGCGGACCGGACGACACCGGGACGGACGGGGCGACCGACGCCGGTGACGCGCCGAAGATCCTGGCCGCCGGGGTGTCGAAGTCTTCCGGCTCCCCCGAGGCCCCCGAGGGCAAGGTGATCGCCGGTGCCTAGGCTCGAACTCGGAAGCTGGATCCAGTCCGGCGTCGACTTCCTCCGCGACAACTTCGCCTGGCTCTTCGACTTCATCGCCAAGGTCGTCCAGGGGATGTACGACGGCGTGCACGATGTGCTCGCCGCCCCCGCCCCCCTGCTCCTCGCGGGCATCCTCGCGGTGCTCGCCTGGTGGCTGCGCGGCCTGGTGCCCGCCGTCCTCGCCTTCGCCGGCTTCGCGCTCATCGACTCGATCCAGCAGTGGGACGAGGCGATGGAGACGCTGTCGCTGGTGCTGGTCGCCGGTGTGATCACGGTCGTGCTCGCGGTACCGCTGGGCATCTGGGCCTCGCGCAACCGCGCGGTGAGCGCCGTGCTCCGTCCGGTGCTGGACTTCATGCAGACGATGCCCGCCTTCGTCTACCTCATCCCCGGCATCTTCTTCTTCGGTGTCGGCGTGGTCCCGGGCATCATCGCGACCATCGTCTTCTCCATGCCGCCGGGCGTACGGATGACCGAGCTGGGCATCCGCCAGGTCGACGCGGAGCTCGTCGAGGCCGCCGAGGCCTTCGGCACCACCCCGCGCCGCACCCTGCTCCGGGTGCAGCTGCCGCTCGCCCTGCCCACGATCATGGCGGGCGTCAACCAGGCCATCATGCTCGCGCTGTCCATGGTCGTCATCGCGGGCATGGTCGGCGGCGGCGGCCTCGGCTCCTCCGTCTTCGAGGCGATCAGCTCGGTCGACGTGGCCCTCGGCTTCGAGGGTGGCATCGCGGTGGTCATCCTCGCCATGTATCTGGACCGGATGACGGGCGCCCTCAACCAGCGCGTCTCGCCGCTCGGCCGGCGGGCCCTGGCCAAGCAGGCCGCAAACGCCGTGGGCGGCCTGAAGGTGCTCCAGTGGCGCCCCGCGACCTCGGTCGCGATGGTCGGCGTTGTCGTCCTCGCGCTCGTCGCGGGCGGGCTGAACATCTTCGGCGGCGACGACAGCGGCCAGAAGGTCACCGCCGACATCGGCAAGGGCCGCACGGTCAAGCTCGGCTACATCAACTGGGACGAGGGCGTCGCCTCCACTTACCTGTGGAAGGAAATCCTGGAGCAGCGAGGTTTCAAGCCGCAGCTTCAGACGTATGACATCGGCACGCTGTTCACCGGCATGGCCGCCGGTGACGTGGACATGCAGACCGACGCCTGGCTGCCCGCCACCCACGCCTCGTACTGGAAGCAGTACAAGGATCAGCTGGAGGACCTCGGCACCTGGTACGACAAGACCTCCCTGGAGGTCGCGGTGCCCTCGTACGTCAAGGGCGTCAAGACCCTGGATGACCTCAAGGGCAAGGCCGGCACCTTCAAGGGCAAGATCATCGGCATTGAGCCGGGCGCCGGCGAGATGAAGATCATGAAGAACGATGTCCTCCCGGGCTACGACCTGAACGGCGAGTACACGCTGGTCAAGGCCTCCACCAACGCCATGCTCTCCCAGCTGGAGCGCTCCTACGCCAAGAAGGAGCCGGTGGCGGTCACCCTGTGGTCCCCGCACTGGGCGTACAGCAAGTACAAGCTCACCAAGCTCGCGGACCCCAAGGGCGCCTTCGGCAAGGGCGACGGCATCCACGCCATCGGGCGCAAGGGCTTCTCCCAGAAGGAGCCGCAGATCGCCCAGTGGATGAAGGACTTCAAGCTCTCCGAGAAGCAGCTCACGAGCCTCGAGGCGGCCATCCGGGACGCGGGCAAGGGCAAGCAGCAGGACGGCGTACGCGCCTGGCTGAAGAAGAACCCCGGCGTCGTCGACAAGCTCGCCCCCGCGGGCGACACCGGCGCCGCCAAGAAGGGCAAGCAGGCCGGCGCCGCGCCGCAGATCGGCTACTTCCCCTGGGACGAGGACGTCGCCACCACCTACCTGTGGAAGAACGTCCTGGAGAAGCGCGGCTACAAGCCGTCGATCAAGCAGTACGACGTGGGCTCCATGTTCACCGGCATGAGCGCCGGGCAGATCGACGTCGAATTCGACGGCTGGCTGCCGATCGCCCAGAAGCAGTACTGGGACCGGTACAAGAAGGACCTCGTCGACATCGGGGCGTGGTACGACAAGACCTCGCTCGAGATCGCGGTGCCCTCGTACGTCAAGGACGTCAAGTCCCTGGCGGACCTCAAGGGCAAGTCCGGGATGTTCAAGGGCAAGATCATCGGCATAGAGCCGGGCACCGGCGAGATGCAGCTGCTCAAGAGCAAGGTGCTCAAGGAGTACGGCCTGGACAAGGAGTACGAGGTCACCAACAACGCCTCCCCGGCCATGCTCGCCCAGCTTCAGCGCTCGTACGCCAAGAAGGAGCCCGTCGCCGTCGTGCTGTGGACCCCGCACTGGGCGTACAGCAAGTACCAGCTGACCAAGCTGGCCGACCCGAAGCAGGCGTTCGGGGCCAACAACGAGATCCGCTCGCTGGGCCACAAGTCCTTCCCGAAGAAGTACCCCGAGTTCTACGGGTGGCTGAAGAACTGGCACATGACCGAGCAGGAGCTGGCGAGCCTGGAGCAGGCCGTTCAGGACGCCGGCAAGGGCAACACCGAGCAGGGCGTCCAGAAGTGGATCGACGCCAACCCCGGCATCGTCGACAAGATGGCCCCGGTGAGCTCCTGACAGCCCACCGGCAGCAGCCGGAAGCATTAACCGCCGCCGCGGCCGGAGCGCTTCGCTCCGGCCGCGGCGGCGGTCTTTCGGACGGCGCACAGGCGGGCCCCTACGCGCCGGAGCGCACCCCGAGGACCCCGCCCGTACGCGCCCTCACCCCTCCGCGTCGCAGCAGGTGTCCCGCCGCAGCAGCCGCCCCACTTCCAGCCAGTGCTCGGCCGACTTCCCGTGCCGCGCCCGGCCTCCCTCCGGGAAGGCCCGGACGAGGTCGTCCCGCTCGTACGGCACCCCGCCGCGCAGCACCGACACCGTGCGCACCAGGGAGTCGAAGTCGGTGAAGGGATCGCCGTCCACGACCGTCAGGTCCGCCAGCTTCCCCACCTCCAGGGTGCCGAGGTCCCGGTCCGCGCCGAACGCCCGCGCGGGCAGCAGGGTCGCGGTGCGCAGCGCCTCCGCGGCCGAGAGCCCGTACCGGTGCAGCGCCCGCAGCCCCAGGTGCAGATGGAGTCCGACCGCCACCAGCGGCGCGTCCGTGCCCAGGGCGACGAGACCGCCTCCGGCGAGGATCTGCCGGTAGACGCCGATCTCGGTGCGGAGGGTGGCGAGCTGGGTTGCGGTGGGCGGGGTCCCGGCGAGCTGCCGCACCATGGCGGTGTCCCACGGCGGCATGAGCCGGGTGACCCGCTCGTCCTCGGCCAGCGAGGGGTCGGCCCCCACCAGCGGCGAGGCGGTGAACGGCGTGGCGATCAGCCGGAAGTCCGTGGCGGTGTATATCTCCGTCACGTCCTGGAAGGACCGCCCGGTCGCCGTCGTGGCGTGCCCGTACTCCAGGCGCTGCGTGGCCTGGAGATGGGTGGTCAGATCCTGCCCGAGCTGCACGCCGGGCGAGCACAGATGGCTGCCGCTGCGCACCCCGAGCCGGTCGTGGGCGAACCGGGCGGCCTCTTCCATGATCCAGCCGGGCGCTCGCACGTACGTCTTGACGAAGTCCCAGTCGAGCGCCGCGCCGCGCTCCAGCGAGCGGCGCAGCCCCTCCCGGGTGCGGTGCGCCCGGCCCATGCTGTACGCGACGCGCGGCCCGTCCAGCAGCTCCCCGGTCGCCAGCAGCCGGGGCCCGGCCAGCGCGCCCGCCGCGATGGCCTCGCGCAGCCGCGCCTGCTCGTACGCGAAGCCGCCGAGGGAGACGGCGGTGGTGATGCCGTAGGCGAGCTGGAGCATGGTCTGCCGGGCACCGTAGGTGTACTGCCAGGGATGCGTATGGGCATCCCAGAGACCGGGCAGGACGGTGCGGCCGGAGGCGTCCACGCGGCGCTTCGCCGGCCGCCCGGCACGGTGCGGCTCGACGGCGGTGACGCGCCCGCCGCGCACCACGATGTCGACGTCCTCGCGGACCGTGGAGTCGTCCCCGGTGCCGTCCCAGAACCTCCCGGCGTGGACGACGGTGTCGGCGGGGCGCGGGCGCCGGTGGTCGAGCGGGACACGCACGGTACGGGCCGTGCCGGCGGCCACGTCCAGCAGCCGCAGCTTGCCCGCGGACAGGTACAGGATGGAGCGCGAATCGCCCGACCAGGAGGGGTGGTCGGCGCTCTCCTCGGTCAGCCGGCGCGGCTCGCCGTCCGGGGTGCCGTCGGGCCGTACGGGCAGCAGCCACAGGGCGGACTCGGCGATCACGGCGAGATGGCGGCCGTCGGGGGACCATACGGGGCCGGAGTCATAGCGGTCGGAGAGCGAGGTGTGCGGCGCCAGGGCGTACAGCCTGGCCGCGCCGCTGCCCGCGTCCACCACCCGGATGAGGTTGTAGCCCTCGCGGAACCGCTGGTTCAGCCGGTTGCGGTCGCAATAGGCGACAAAGCGACCATCGGGCGACCAGCTCGGTCTGCCGGGCAGCCCGCCGCCGCCGAGCGGCGCGGCCAGCGTGCGCTCGGTGCCCGTGGCCAGATCCCGCACGACCAGGTTTCCCGACATGTCGACACAGGCGAGGCGGTCGCCCGCGGGGGACAACGCGGGGTGCACCCGGCCCCCGGAGGCCAGCTCGGTCTCCTCGCCGGTGGCCAGCTCCCGGCGGCGTACGGCGAGCAGCCCGTCGCGGTCGTCCGCGTAGACCAGCGCCCGCCCGTCGGGCGTCCATGTCGGCGCCAGCAGATAGCGGGTGGGCGAGGCACGCACGATCCGGCGCGGCGGGCGGCCGCCGGCGGTGTCCGCGACCCACAGGGAGTTCAGCGCGGCGAAGGCCACCTTGCGCCCGTCGGGGGACAGCGCGGGCAGATGCACCCCGCGCACCGGCCGCGCCCCGCCGCCGCTGTCGAAGTCGTACCGCTTGACCCGATAGCGCGGCCGGTCGACGGACATGGCGGCCTCGAACGGTATCTCCTCGCCCGCGCCGGGAGCCTCGGGCCGCACCAGCCGGAACCGCCCGCCCACGGTGAGCAGCAGCTCCTCGTCGGCGGTCCAGCGCGGCGGCACCGGCTGCACATCGCCGGCCACCGGCACGGCCACGCCGTCCACGACCAGCGTGCACGAGGCGTCGGGCGCGGGGGTGGTGCGCAGATAGGCCAGGGCGCCGCCGGGGGACACCGAGGGCGCGAGCAACTGGACGCCGGCGGCCGTCTCGGTGTGCTCCACCGCCACCGGCCCGGTGCCGTCGGCGCGCACCGAGGCCACCGTACGGGCGTCCAGCGCGGTCCCGGCGAGCCGTCCGCGCACGAAGATCACCTGCTCCCCGTCGGGGGACCAGGCGGGGTCGAAGTCCTCCCAGGCGCCGTCCTGAAGCGGCCCGTCCTGGCCCGGCACCCCGGTCAGCCGGGTGAGCTCCCCGGACGCCACCTCCAGCACCCACACCCGGTACGGGCTGCCCGCCACCGGATCGCCGCCGCGCTCGGAGGCGAACGCGATCCGCGTACCGTCCGGCGACCAGGCCGGGCCCCGGTCGTCCCAGGGCCCGTCCGTGCGCTGACGCACATCCGAGCCGTCCGGGCGCAGCGTCCACAGATGGAAGCCACCACCCCGGTACGCGCAGACGGCCAGCAGCTTCCCGTCGGGGGAGAACACGGGCCGGGTCGGCTCCAGATCCGGCGGGGTGAGGGCGGTGGCGGCGCCGCCCTTCCGGGGGAGGGACCACAGCACGTTCTGAACCTCGGCGACCAGGCGGTCGCCGGAGGGGGAGAGCGTCGCGGCGCCGTTGGTGGCCCCGGTGAACGACAAGGTGAGCGCGGCCTGCCGCCCCTGGGCGACAGCGGCCTGCGCGGGCAGCCCGGCCGCCGCCCCGGCCACGGCGGCGGTGCCCGCGGCGGCCTGTAGGAACCGGCGACGGGAGAGGGGCTCGGCTGTGACGGGAGTGTCTGCGGTGTCCAACGGTCCTCCTGGAACACGAGAGTTGTGCAGAGCAGGAGTAAGCAGTGGTGCGTGCAGCGCTTGATCGTTTCACAGCCCAACGGCCCCGGGTCAACACTCGTGACTCAAGGCGCCAACGCTTGAGGCACACAGGTGCGAGGCAAGAGAAGAGAACGATCGCCTGGCACAGGAACCGCCTGGCGCGGGAGAGGAGACGACATGCCGAGGGACGGCGTGACCCACCGCAGCGACCACCTCCCCACCCCGGACGGCGTACGTCTGGCCACCTACACCTGGCTCCCGGAGACCGGCAGCCCGCGCGCGATCGTCCAGATCGCCCATGGCGCCGCGGAACACGCACAGCGCTACGACCGCTTCGCCCGCCATCTGTGCACCCACGGCTACGCCGTGGTCGCCTCGGACCACCGCGGCCACGGCGCGACCGCCGCCTCCACGGGCGGCCTCGGCGTCGCGGGCGAGCAGGGCGACGCCTGGCGCGCCATCGTCACCGACCTGCGGGCCGTCGGCGACCGCGCCCGCAGGGAGCTCCCCGGGGCACCACTGTTCCTGCTGGGCCACAGCATGGGCTCGATGCTCGCCCGCGACTGCGCCCAGGAGTACGGCGACGACCTGTCCGGCCTGATCCTCTCCGGCACCTTCCGCTCACTGCCCGCGACCGACACCGACGCGGCCATCACCCGCCTCGAGGCCGAAATCGCCGCAGTCGGCCGCACCGCCCCGTCCGGCTTCACCCCCCAGCTCTTCGCCTCCTTCAACGACCCCTACGAATCCCGCACCGGCTACGAATGGCTCTCCCGCGACCCCGCCGAGGTCGCCGCCTACGCGGCGGACGAGCGATGCGGCTTCGCCTTCAGTGCGGGTCTGTCCCTCGACTGGGTCCGCGCCGTCCGCAAGATCAACAACCCCCGCAACCAGGCCCGCACCCCGACCCGGCTGCCGGTCCACATCGCCGTGGGCACCGAGGACCCGTGCAACCAGCGGATGACGCTGGTCCATGAACTACTCGAGGACTTCCGCTACCTCGGCACCCACGACCTCACCTGGAAGGGCTACCCCGGCGCCCGCCACGAGATCCTCAACGAGACCAACCGCGACGAGGTCCAGCAAGACCTGCTGACCTGGCTGACCACCCACACCTGACCCCACCCGCCCGCCCCCACCCAAACGAACGAGCAACCGGACCACGGACGCCCTGCCACCCTCCATCAACCGAGCGTAACCAGCGCGCCCGCCCCGCCTCGCCTGACCCCGCTGAAAGGTGGCAGCGACCACCCCCTGAAGTGCGGTATTGTTCTCTTGCGCGACCGGCCAGGGCAAAGCCCAAGCCGGACAAGCACCGGGACGTGGCGCAGTTTGGTAGCGCACTTGACTGGGGGTCAAGGGGTCGCAGGTTCAAATCCTGTCGTCCCGACCAGCATCATCGCAGGTCGGAGGCCGTTTCCGCGGGTAGCGGAGGCGGCCTTAACCATGTCCGGGCTGGGAGCAAGTGGGAGCCCTCTGGGAGCCCTCGTGCTCCCAACTCGCAGACGTGTCAACGGTGCCCGATTCGTCCGTCACCCGATCAGGTAGACCTACAGCGCAGTACCGCGCCCCCACGCGCCGTCGTCAACCACAGGCCCCCGAGATCACCCGATCGATTCGGATGCTCTCTGCATCGAGAGGTATAAGAACCCCTTGTCGGCTCTCGACCCCCTTTCGAGGTGGGAGCACGATCTCGTGCTCCCCATGCGACAGGGGGGAAGCTGTGGGCTGAGGGCCTCGGTCGGTGTGTTTCCGCAGGCAGCCGTTGCTCGGGTGTCCCGGCCGCAAGGTGCCTGCCGTGTCAAGGCGAGGTAATGCCCCTTGGCGTTCGCCGGCAGATGGGGCACTCCCAGGGCGTGAGCGCCCTATCGGGCTCTGTAGCGCCGTAGCGAGACAGTCGGCAGGTGCGTTGGGGCGCAGAAATAGTGTGCCAAGCGACTGCTGGACTGGCCGCGAAGGGGTCTCCGAAAGGGGGGAGGCAAGGCTCCAGCCCGGTCGTCCTTGGGATGGAAGGTCAGCGGGATGGCCGGGCCGTGCCTGGAGGGTGGTGCGCGAAGTGACGAGCTGCTGGCCAGGGTATTGCGATAAATCTGGTGTTGCGGTTACACGGTGACGGTGGGTTGGGCCTCTCAACTTGTGCCGGGTCGTGGTGGCCCGGCCTTTCGTGAGGGGAACTGGATGGATACGGCAACCGTGGTCCTGGCCATTGTCTCGATTGTCTCTGGCAAGGTTTGTCTGCTGGTTGGCCTGTGGCTGCGTCTGCGCTGGCGTACCCGTGAAGGGTGTCATTACTGCCGTACGGCGGCTGACCTGGGGCTTTGCGATGGCCCGAATATGGGCATGATCTCTGATCGTGGGTCTGCGACTGCTCTACCTGATCTTCTGCCGACTGCTGGGCTGCCTCCTCTTGCTGAGCCGATCGACCGCCGCGAACAACGCTGAGATCCTCACGCTTCGCCATGAGGTCGCTGCTGCGCCGACAGATCGAGCGCCCGCGGCTCTCATGGGCCGATCGTGCCGTGCTCTCCGCTCTCGCACGGCACCTGCCATCCGCCTTCCGCCGCCACCGGCTGGTCACCCCGGGCACACTGCTGACCTGGCATCGCCGTCTGGTGCGCTGGAAGTGGCACCAAGCGCCGGTCAGGCCCGGTCGGCCACCGTTGCCGGAAGAGACGGTCGCGCTCATTCAGCGCCTGGCAAGGGAGAATCCGACCTGGGGGTATGTCAGGATCCAGGGTGAGCTGCGTCGGCTTGGTCATCGGGTTGCCGCCGCTACGGTCCGGCGCGTTCTGCGCCGCTCCGGTCTACCGCCCGCGCCGCAGCGAGCATCCCAGCAGACCTGGCGCTCGTTCCTCCGCGCTCAGGCCCACACGCTGCTCGCCTGCGACTTCATGCATGTGGAGACCGTCTTCCTCAGACGTCTCTACGTCTTCTTCGTCATAGAGATCGCCACCCGGCGCGTCCATGTCCTGGGCGTCACCGCCCACCCCACCGGCGCGTGGGTCACCCAACTCGCCCGCAACCTGCTCATGGACCTCGAGGACAGGGCTGGGTGCTTCCGGTTCCTCATCCGCGACCGGGACAGCAAGTTCACCACCGCATTCGACACCGTCTTCGCCGGCAATGGCATAGCCGTCATCCCGACGCCGCCGCAAAGCCCCCGGTTTAACGCGTTCGCCGAACGATGGATACGCACAGCCCGCGCAGAGTGCACCGACCGCCTCCTCATCACCGGCGAACGACACCTCAGTGCTGTCCTCACCACGTACGCCGAGCACTACAACACCGGACGGGCCCACCGCAGCCTCGATCTACGTGCCCCGGACGACCACCCGAGCGTCGTCCCCCTGCCTGCTGCCGTAGTCCGACGGCGGCAGCTACTCGGCGGCCTGCTCAACGAGTACCACACCACGCCACCCCAACGACTTCTCCATCCACAAGAAACGCCCAGCTCAGCGGCCTGATCGGGATATTGACACCCTTCAGGGGCGGGTGACCTGACCAGTGCGGAGCGCGAAGAGCTCAGGCGACTGCGCAGGCAGAACGTCGAGCAGCAGAAGACGATCGAGATCCTGAAAAAAGCCGCGGCCTTCTTCGCTCAGGACAGCGGCCGGTGAACGAGGTCTACCGGTTCATCGCTGCGGAGAAGGCCACGTATCCGGTGACCCTGCTGTGCCGTGTCCTGGGCGTAGTCCGTTCCTCTTTTTATGCCTGGCTGGAGGCTGAGGAGGCCCGAGAGGAACGCGTGCGCGCGGATGAGGCCCTGGCCCACGAGATCATGGTGATCCACCTGGCCTCGAAGGGTGCCTACGGTGTCCCGCGCGTGCACGCCGCGCTGCGGCGGCTGGGCTGGCCGGTCAACCGCAAGCGGGTGGAGCGGATCATGCGCGAACGCCAGATCACCGGTGTCACGCGCCGAAGACGCCGCTCGTTGACCCGCCCCGGCCAGCAGGCCCGGCCGGCCCCAGACCTGATCGGCCGTGATTTCACTGCCGCCCGGCCAGGAACACGGCTGGTCGAGGACATCACATACCTGCCCACGCGTGAGGGCTGGCTGTACCTCGCCTGCTGGCTGGACCTGGCCACCCGCGAGGTCGTCGGCTACGCGATGGCCGATCACCATCGCGCCGAGCTGGTGGTCGACGCTCTGCGGATGGCCCACGGCCGGGGCAACCTGGAACCCGGCTGCATCACCCACAGCGACCGCGGAAGCGAATACACCTCGGCTGAATTCCGTGCCGAGATAAGCGCGTTGGGTCTTCGCCAGAGCACCGGCCGGACAGGTTCCTGCTTTGACAACGCTGCCGCCGAGAGCTTCTGGGCTGTACTCAAGGAAGAGATCGGTACCCGGATCTGGCCCGACCGGGCCACCGCCCGCGCCGAGGCCTTCGCCTTCATCGAGACCTTCTATAACCGGCGCCGACTACGCAAGCACCCTCTCTTCGGGTATCTCACACCCCACGAGACGCTACAGCGGTTCCGCAACGACCAAGTACTCGCAGCATAGAAGAAGAGTGTCCGGGATCACGGGGAAACTTCACTTCTCCAGCGTGCACTGGTGGAAGATGCGTGGCATTGGGAGACGTATCAACGGCCGACCTCAGCTGAGACGCTACGGAAGCGACTGCACGTCGGGGCGGCCAGGTCCCGGATGCTGGTGGCGGCGGTGCGTTCGACGAGGACCGATCATCTGGCGGTCGAGACATCATCTGGCGGGGTCGACCGTTCGATCGCTCAGGCTTACCGCCAGGTCGACGGTGCAGGCGAGGAAGGCCTGGCGGATGAGTGATCCTTCCACACGGTGCTGTGCGAGGAGATCTTCTTGATGCCTTCTGTCGATCCGCGGGCGTCTGGGCGGTGGCCTGGTCGCCGCCCGCGTCTGGGACATTCCGGCAGCGGGCGGCACGGTGCTCCAGAAGTGGCCGACCATCGCTCCGGAGTTAGCCGTGCACGTTGCCGCGTTCGCGTTCGACGCGGCAAGCGGGCAGCTGGACCTGCGCCCGGACTCCTCCGCCTGCGGGGTCCAGGCCCGGCTGAGCGCGGTGCACGCTGGTTGCGGCCGCCAACAAGGCGGTGGGCCAGGACGTGGTCCGCACGATCCGATTCTTGCCGCCCGGCCCGGCCACGCCTGCCCCCGTCGGCACCGTGGCCGCGCCGCGGGCGGCGGGTGCGGACGGCGTCGACGCTTCGGTGCGCGCGCGTGAGGCCGCCTCGCCGGGGTACCGCCGCAGGCTGGCCTGAGCAGCGGATTTGACTGGGCGTCCGAGTACGGCCCCAACTCATCCGGGAAGTCTTTGGACTGCGGTGCCCGGTGATACAGGTTCACTGCAGAGTGCCGTAGTGACGATCACGTCCGATAAGTACTTACTGAATCGAATTTGCCATAGTGTCACACGAATAAGCCAATTACGTCGAATACATATTCGGTAGAAGCTTGTGTTCTCCATACCCTTCACCCCGGCACGGCCCACCGGGGGCTGAGACGCGGGGCGAGCGGCAGGGGACAGTGGCGTGGTCCGGCGCGGAACGCGTCCGGGGCACGGCGGCTCCCTGGCCCTCCCGGCAGCAGTCGGCACCGCGCACGCCAGGAAGCGGAGAAGGAGATGACTGTGCCCTTAAGACGGTTGGTGCGCATACGGGCTGGAGGGCTGGCCGCGCTGGCGGCGGCCTTCCTGTTCGTCGTCACCGAGGTGGCGTGGGCGGCTGTCACCGACAACATGTATCCGACGTACAACGCATCGCGCCCCTGCAGAGACGATCCTGACGGCGGTGATGGGATTCTCTCCTGCCAGACAGACAACCGCGAGGTCTACTACTACATGGACAGCGGCGGCACCTACGAACTGGAGTCCCCGGACCGGACGATCGTCTCTGACATGCTCCGGGACGATTACGCACCGACCGACCTGGCGCGCCACTATGACTCGTCGCCGACGTTTAGCGGAGATGCCGAGACCGACATCATCTACCAGGAGGGATCCACCAACATCGGCTCCAGTTCCGATGGTGTCACCTGGTGCAATGACGCTGTCGACGCCCGCCGCTGCGATCAGCAGTACATCCGCATCCGCGGCAACGGTTACTACACCCCGGGTCTGTCATGCCACGAGACGGGACACGCCGTCGGGCTGACTCATGGTCAGCAGGCCGACCCGAAGCTCAACCAAACCGACTCCCGTCTCGGCTGCTTGCAGACGCCTGTCTCGTACGGCACCGGGCTGGGCGCCAATAATCGGGAGAACATCAATGGCGCGTACTGAGACGCCCGGGAGTGGCCGCATGCGACGCAGCACCCGCCGTACGCTCCTCGGTATGGCCATGGCTGTAGCTCTGGGCGTAGGCCTGACGGCCTGCGGCCACAGCCAGGCCTCGGGAAACGCCGGGGACATCGTCCTTGGGCAGGGCGCTGATCACCTGCCGAACCAGACGGCCTCCGACTGGGTGACATACGCCGACCACGTCGTGGTCGTCTCGGCCACCGGCGAGAGAGAGATCGCCCCTGCTGCGCAGGAAGTGGAGCGCGGAGAGGGGACAGTCGGTCGCACGGTCACCCTGTCGGTCGACAAGGTGCTGTGGTCCCGGTCCGACGCTCGTCGCCCGGCGCCGGATGTCTGGGAGTACAGCGCCATGGGTTGGCAGTTCCTGGACGGAGACACCGAGAAACGTACGAAGATGGCGCTGGTCGACCAGCCCCGGGTCGAGCTGGGGCACCGCTATGTCATGGCGATCACCTGGGAAGAGGCCGCATGTTCCCCCGGTGACGCCGCGGAACCCGCTCAGTGGCGTGGGCTCGGCGAGGGCTCAGAGCTGCCATTCGACGGAGGTGTCATCGGCCAGGGCGAGTTGGAAGGACGTCCCCGCACGGCCGCACAGGCACGCAGCACACGGGAGGCCGGGGATGACGCCGGGCTGGAGGACCAGCTGGCCGGCCGCGGCGAGGAGGCACTGATCCAAGCACTGGAAGCGGCTCAGCCACGCGAGCCGGAAGCCTTCGGCCCTACACGGCCGCGCCTCAACTGCGACTGATTTGACGATCCCGATGCGGTAGCTCGGTCAGTGGTCTGTCCCGCGCCCCGGCGCAGGACAGACCACTGACCGGAAGCACCCCTCCTCACGGCTGAACGTTCCCACGTGCTCCTCCGTCGTAGGAGGGACAAGACGCCCGCCACAACAGGGACAAGGAGGGACGGCCCATGACCCAACGCCGCCGCACGGCACGCCGCACCCGGCGGCACGCGGACACCGCCCACGCCCACGAGCCAGACGGGCACACGCCCGGCTCGCAGACGCTCGATGGGACCGACATAGACGTGGCACGTGTGCGCGCGATCCTGACACTGGGCGGCGTGCCGTGGGGCGACCTCGACGACGGCGTGCAAGAGGTGCGGCTCAAGCTGCTGGAACAACACGCCGATCGCAGCCGTGCCGTCATCCGCGACGCATCCGCGTGGAGCAGCGTCGTCGCCGCCCGCGTCGCTGTCGACTGGCACCGGGCCGGTGCCCGCGACGACGGGCTTCGTGCCCGCCTCGCTGCCCGCTGGGTGCGGCAGCCCGCCGCCGAACACACCCAAGAGGACCGCACCCTGGCCCTCGCGGTAGCGGACGGACTCGGCACCCTGCCCCGCCACCAGCGCCAAGTACTGACACTGCGCTACTACATCGACCTGCCGGTGCGCGACATCGCACAACTGCTCGGCATCCCCGAAGGGACTGTCAAGAGCCGCCTGCACACGGCCGTGGCCGCACTGCGCACCCGGCTCCACGAAACGGAGGTGATCCACGATGACCGAACCGACCGAAACTGAGGAGACCCGGCTGCGGCGGGCGCTCACACTGATTGGTGAAGAAGCCGGGCGCCCCGATCCCGTCACGGCCCCCACGCCGCCCCGTACGGCCACTCCGGCTCACCCGCCGCGACGACGGCGGCGCATCCGGGCGGTGCTCGCCGTGGCAGCGACCGCCTGCGCCGCCGCCATCGCCACGACGGTTGCCGTAACCGTCGGCGGCGACTCCGGGACCGAACCCGACACCACAGGCCGGGGACAGACCTTCCCGGAGGCCCTGGCCTGCGCGACCAATATCGTGGAGGGGGACCTCACCTCAGTTCGCCCAGCCGGTCACGATCGCGTACGGGTGACCATGTCCGTGGACCGGTGGTTCAAGCCCGGCAAGGGACCCACCACGACACAGTTCGACCTTGCCGATCCCACCGTCGCGGACCCAGCCGAGGCATACGCCGTCGGCGAACACCTCCTCCTGTTCGTCCCTCGGCGGGAAGGCCAGATCGCTGACGTCTATCAAGGCAAGGAGGTACGCGCGATGCGCGAGCGGATCACCCGCACCCTGCCAGAAGCCGCCCACACCACCTGCCCCCCAGAATTCCGCTGAGGGACGCAGGACAGAGATAGAGGCTGCGGCGATACCGGTGAAGGCCTTTAGCCCGTAGCGACGGTGCGGGCGGCGGCAATTGGTGAGCCAGGACAGAGATGCGCTCAATCACTCAGGGGTGCCGGCTGCGTCGGCCGGATGTCTCGACACCACGGCGGGCGACACGCGGCACAATCTGTGACGCAAGTGACCGCGCGGTGCCCGGCCTGCGGGTGGGGGCACCGCGTCGCTTTCGGTGTCAGCACATTTTGTAGTCGTACCGGCTGCTGCTTTACGAGCAGGGGTCGACCTTGGTGCCGCTCGCCCTTCGCAGGGTGGCGGTGTCGGAGACGTTGTTCCACACATAGGCGCGGCGATTCTGGTACTTCGTGGAGGTGGTGTCGGCTCCGCGGCCGGTCCGAGGTGTAGCGGTGGTTGCTGGCGTCCGAGACGGTCCAGCCCTTGAGGCTGACGCCGCGCGAGGTGCTGTTCTTCACCTGCACGTACTCGGCGTTCAAGCTTGTGTTGGAGCGGGTGTCCGAGCCGGGCGAGTCGTAGTAGATCTTGTAGATGCGCAGCAAGCCAGCGGCCTGCTCCTGGACAAGCGCGGCTACGGACGCCGCGCGGGCCTCGGCCGTCTGCTGAAGCTCCTCGCTCACACTTCTCCCCACCGCGTCAATTGTCCCGCACCGGCAGCGCGCGGACGGCCTCGATCGTCTCCACCGGCCGCGCACTGATGCGGGAAGCCGGCCTCGCCGGCATCAGCCCCCGCCGCACCGGCAAGGGCTTCACCCGCCGTGACCCGGACGCTGACCTTGCCCCGGACCTGGTGCGGCGCGACTTCACCGCGAGCGAGCCGGACCGGCTGTGGGTCACCGACCTGACCATGGTCTCCACGCTGGAAGGACCGCTGTGGCTCTCGGCGATCAGGGACGCGTTCTCCCGCCGGGTGGTCGCCTGGGAGACCTCCGCCCGCGCGGACGCCGACCTGGTCCTGACCACGCTGGAGTACGCGCTCGCGTCCCGTGAGGTCGAGCCCGGCACGCTCATTCACCATGCGGACCACGGCTGTCAGTACACGTCCATCAAGCTCACAACACGCCTGGTGCGGGCAGGAATTAAGGCATCCATGGGATCGGTGGGCGACTCCTACGACAACGCGCTGGCCGAGAACCTGTGGATGCTGATCAAGACCGAGTGCGTCCGCGGCCGGGTGTTCGCCACCCGGGCCGAGGCGAACCTCGCGCTCTTCGAGTACATCGACGGGTTCTACAACCCCCGCCGCATCCAGAAACGACTCGGCTACCTCAGCCCCATCGAGTTCGAGGAGAAGCACTACGCCAACCAGGCAGCGGCCGAACCAGTGAACCTGAGACCCCGTAAACCCGCCCTGACCAGCTAGTCAGCACCTCCCACACAGCGGGGGAAGCTCAGCGGGGAGAGTCCGGTGGAGGACTGGCATGCGGCCCGGGACGGCATCCCGCAGTGCGAGATGATGCGCCTGAATGCTGCTGCTACTCGCGCTGTGCGTGATCGTCTGAGTGCTGAAGCATGGGGGAAACATCGCCCGGAGAATGCTCAAGCGCCGAGCGAAGCTGCGAACTCGATCTTCGCGTCGCTGTATCAAGTGTTGGCCGATCCGCAGCGCGTTCTTCCGGATGGCCGCGTTCTGCGCGACTTGGCGCCCGGCTCCGAGAAGTGGAAGGAGTTCGAACGGCACGTCTTCGTGAACTGCCGCCGGTGGGCTGTTTTAGAGTCCGCATACGGCCCGCGGTCTGTGCTGGTGCTTCTGGCCTGTCATGCCGTTGGACGCGTCAGGAGGTGGTGGCTTCGGCCGGACTGGCCAGCGCGCGTACAGGAGTTCCTCCGGCGACTGGACGTTCCTGAGGCTTGGGAGGAGGACCCGGATATAGCTGACTACATTCGGCGGCAGCCGCCTCCTGATGCTGCTTGCCGCGATGCCTTGCGTCGGCAGTTGCTGGATGGGCCGGACCGGTTCAGTGCCGCTGCTGCCAGTTACTGCCTGCGAGCTGGGCTTGGGCTGCTGACGCCTTGGGACTATGGGTGGCGCGGTTACTGCCGACGCGATATACCGACTGCCCGTCTCGCTCTCGTCGTGCCTCCGGGCGTTCCGGGCGTCACACCGGCAGAAAGAGATTGCTGAGGGCTGTCGGTCCACCGGTGCGGACGGCGGCGGTGCGGAGGAGACCGACGTGTGAAGACGACGGATCTGGCGGCACTGTGTCCAAAAAGGCGCGGAATCTCGGTCTTTTGGTGTGCGGGGGACACAGCGACCGAGGAGCGCGGATGCCGATTCTGGACCTGGACAAGATCACCGCAGGGCTGGCCAAGACCTGGGACGGGTTCCTGCGCGACTGGGACCGCTCACTGCGCGCGGGGAACTATCCGGAGACCACTCGCTACAACTACCTATTGGCTGCGGCCCAGCTGGCCCGATACCTGGGTGACATCGGGCCGGGCGGAGAAGAGGCAGCGCAGGACCCGGCCGAAATCACGAAATCGCACATCGAGGCATTCCAGGCCTGGATGATCAGGAGCCGGTCAGCGTCGACTGCGTTGAACAAGCACAAGGCTCTGCAACAGTTCTTCAAGTGGCTGGCATTCGACGAGGAGGAGATTAGCCGTTCGCCGATGGAACATGTCAAACAACCCAGGACCGCCCAGAAGCTCATCCCGATCATTCAAGACGACGACACATCCAGGATATTGGATACCTGCAAGGGGAACTCCTTCCTGCAGCTGCGTGACGAGGCGATCATCCGGCTGCTCTGCAATACCGGCGCACGCCTGTCCGAGGTCGCCTACCTCCAGGTAGAAGACATCGATCAGAACACCGACTCTGTCCGCTATCACGGGAAGGGCAGCAAAGACCGTCGCGTGCGCTTCGGCCACCGGACTGCTCGGGCGATCAGCCGCTACCTGCGGGCTCGTGCCAGGCACAATGGAGCGACGCTGCCGGAACTGTGGCTGGCCGACCGCGGTGGTCGGCCACTGGCATCCAATGGCATCAAGATCATGATCAGGCGACGTGGACAGGCTGCCGGATTGACCGGTGTCCATGCCCACCGCTGGCGACACACCTTCGCCCATGGGTGGAAACGTGCTGGCGGCGACAGCGGAGACCTGATGCTGCTTCTGGGATGGACCTCCGACGATATGCCCCGCCGCTACGGTGCCAGCGCAGCAGCGGAACGAGCCCAGGAGACCCACCTCAGGATGGGAATCGGCGACCATGTCTGAGCGCTCTCGAGGCAGAGTGCGCAAGCCGGGGCTGACCGCTCAGCAGCGGAGTTACCGGGCGAGGGCGGCGGCTCATGCATCTTGGGCGAACACCAGCGACCGAGCCGCTCGCACTGCGCCGGGAACGGCGGCCTTTCTTGAACGATTCGAACGCCAGGTAGATCCTGAAAGTGTCCTTCCGCTCGAGACCCGTCGTCAGATGGCTATGCACGCCCGAATGGCTTACATGCTGCGGCTCGCGAAGCGTTCCGCTGAAGCTCGTCGCCGAAGGCGAAGTGAGTAAGTGTCTCGGAGATGGCGACGACCGGATCATCTGTGGTGGTCCGGTGGGTGTGACTGTCGGGCAGGTCGTCCCAGTGGCGCTCGTCGACGACCCGGGCGGCCGCAGCCGACCGCCCGCGGGTGGACAGCCAGCCAGGGGGTTGCTGTCCGGGCGTGGGATGGTGGCCTGCAGGGTGACGGTGGCTGCCGAGGCGCGGATCTCGACGAGCTGGTGGCGGTGGACAGGTGGGCACCGAGTAGAGGTTGGTCCTTGGGCGCTTCCGCAGCCGTGGTCGGCGTCGTCACCGACGCCGGGGAGGCCGCCGCGCTGCGCCTGCGGCTGATCTTCGGGCCGCTGGCCGACCGCACCGGCCGCTTCTGGACCCTGACCATCACCGGCGAGCGCCTCAGCTCCTGACCGTTACTGAGATTCCGGGCGTGATGTCGGGAGGCTGCATGGGCTCTGAACCGCGGTTCTTTCTGATCGTCCGGCGACAACACGCAGAGATCATGAGTAGTGCCTGACTCCGAGTGCGCGCTCAGCGGTGTGCGTGCCCAGTCCGCACCGCCCGTGGGGACGGGGCCGGTGCGGTGAACGACCCGGCCGCGGACTCCCTGGCGCCACAGGAGACCGCGGCTGGGTCTCCCCTCCGACCCATCGCCTTCGCCACCTCTCCTACTTCCCGCACATGGAGCCCACCATGGCCGCTGTACTCATCGCCGACCACCAGGCACTACAGCGGCTCGGCCACGTGCGCTCGTGAATCCCACCCGGCCCTGATCGCGGCCGGAGAGGCGAAGGCCAGCCCCGAGACGCTCTGCACAGCCGTCGAACTACGGCCCGGTGTTGTCCTCATGAGCATCCGCCTGCCGGTACCGACGGCATCGAGATCACCGCTGGATCGTGGCGTGCAGCAGCCGTCACCTGTCCCGCTCCTGACGACGTACGAGGGAAGAGTCACGTCCACACCCGCCTGCACGCCGGCGTCGGAGGTCTTATGCGGTGGCCTTGGGGCTGTGCCGGGCGCCCACCGGCGCCGGGGAATCAGCGAGGACAGCTGCCGCGAACCACAGTCGATCTGCTGGCTCGTACTGCACCGGTCCCGACAGTTGCCTGCGCAGCACCGCGTTCTCGTGCCGCCGTACCCACAGTTTCGCTTCCTTGGATGCGTCCCGCCGCAGCAGCAACGCCGGGACCGCGAGCAGTTTCCGAGCCACCTGGTACACCAGAGAAACGATCGCCCGGCCAGGGTTCCAGCAGACCGTGATGGCGCGCCAGACCACCTCCGAGCAGCAGCGATGAGTTTCCGAACGGCACAGGATACGCACAGCCCGTACCGAGTGCACCGACCGGCTCCTCATCACCGGCGAACGACACCTGCGCACGGTCCTCACCACCTACGCCGAGCACTACAACGCCGGACGATCCCACCGCAACCTCGGCCTACGAGCACCCGACGACGACCCGAACGTCATCCCCCTGCCCGCTGCCACGGTCAGGCGCCGCCAGGTACTTGGCGGACTGCTCAACGAGTACCACACCATTCCACCCCGGCTGCCTCACCATCCACAGGAAACGACCAGCTCAGCAGCCTGATTGGAATATTGACACCCTTCAGGGTGGAGTGGGTGCGGGCGCGCCCGCCTGCCCGCAGCAGGCCCCGCTTGCTGCACTGCGCGAGGATGGCGTTCAGGATCTGCTGTTCCAGACCGTGGGCGATCAGCCGGTCACGGAACTCGCTGAGCACCGAGAAATCGAACCCGGAGTCGGCGAGTTGGAGGCCGAGGGCGTATTTCCAGTCGATCCGGCCGCGCACCGCATCAGCGGCCTGCCGGTCGGTCAGCCGCTCTGCATACTGCCCCACGCTGACCAGCGCCGGCATCCCCGGAGACACGGACGGACCACCCCGATGCGCGAACGCCGCCACGAACCGCTCGCTTTCAAACACCGTCCCGAACTCGTCCCTGATCCGCATGGCCAGGCAGCCGCGCGGGAACGCAGCACGGTCCTCGGAGAACCGCGCCACCGTCGTCGGCTGGGGCTTCACCGCCTTCGCACTCGCAGGTGTGTCGTCCATGATCTTCGTCGGCCTCGCCGCGGTGCGCGGCAGCACCGATTATTCGGTCAGCGTGCCGTCCAGCCGCCGTCCACGTACAACTCGGAGCCTGTGACGAAGCTCGCGTCCTGGGAGGCGAGGAACGCGACCGCGCCCGCGACCTCTTCCGGCCTGCCGAGCCGCCTCATGGGGGTGCCCTCGACCATCGCGGTGTGGCGGGGCGTGCCCCGCCACAGCTCGCGGGAGAGGGGTGTCTCGATGAAACCGGGGTGGATCGAGTTGACCCGGACGCCGCGCGTGGCCCAGTGCAGGGCGGCGTTCTTCGTCATCAGCCGGACCGCGCCCTTCGCCGCGTGGTAGGAGAACTGGCTTCCGAAGCCGCCGACCGTGCCGAATATCGACGCGATGTTGACGATCGAGCCGCCACCGGAGCGTTCGATCGCGGGTCCACCGTGCTTCATGCCGAGCCAGACACCGCCTTGGGTCACCGCGATGACCTTGTCCCACGACTCCTGGGTCTCCGTCTCCACCGTGCGCATCTCGGCGATACCCGCGTTGTTGACGAGCGCCGACAGGCCACCCCAGGCGGAGACCACGCGCTCGACCGCGCCGCGCCACGCCTCCTCGTCACTCACGTCCAGCGCGAGGCCCAGTGCCCGCGCTCCACCGGCCGTCAGCTCTGCCGCCAGTCGGTCGCAGCGCCCGGCGTCCACGTCGGTCACCACGACCGTGGCACCCTCGGCGGCCAGCCGGCGCGAGACGGCGGCGCCAATGCCGCCGGTCGCTCCGGTGACCAGGGCGATCTGTCCGGACAGTCGGTCTCGCACAGGCTTCCCTGCGTTCGGTGTGTCAGTGGTCATGGCAGCAACTCCAACCCCGAGCCCAGCAGCGCGGGCACCGCGGAGCCGACCCGCTCGAATCCGGTTCCGACCGTCTGTCCCGCGCGGTAGCGGGCGTGGATGCCCTCCGCGATGACGGCGAGCTTGAAACAGGCCATCGCCTGGTAGTAAGGCAGGAGGCCGATGTCCCGGCCGGACTTCTCGGCGTATCGCTCGGCCAGCTCGGGGCCCGAGGGAAATCCGGGGTTGGCCGTCGGGACGTGGCGCGCCCCGAGGACCGGTTCGCAGGTCCGATCCCAGTACATGAGCAGCATCCCGAGGTCGGCCAGAGGATCGCCGAGCGTGGCCATTTCCCAGTCGACGACCGCGGCGATCCGCCCGAAGTCGCCGGGCGCCAGGATGGTGTTGTCCAGGCGGTAGTCGCCGTGCACGATGGCCGGGGCGCCGCTCTCGGGCAGGGCGCGGGCCAGTCTGCCGTGCAGTTCGTCGAGGTCGGGCAGGGGCCGCGTGGCGACGTTGTCCCACTGCCCGCGCCATCGCCGCACCTGGCGTTCCAGATAGCCGTCGGGGCGGCCGAACTCGCCGAGCCCGACGGCGGCGGCGTCCACGGAGTGCAGCGTGACCAGGGCGTCCACCAGCGCGTCGGCGGCGCGCCGTGCGTCGTCGGGCGGCAGTGCGGCTGCCTTGTCGCCGTCGCGCAGCACCGTGCCCTCCACGAAGCCGACGACGCAGAACGGGGCCCCGATCACCTCCGGGTCCGTGCACGACAGCACGGCCCGGGCGACCGGCACCCCGGTGCCGCCGAGCGCGGCGACGACGCGGTGTTCGCGGTCCATGTCGTGCGCGGTCGGTGTCAGCACCCCCAACGGCGGTCGGCGCAGCACCCACCGGCGTGTCCCGTCGGTCACCTCGTAGGTGAGATTGGAGCGACCGCCGTGCAGGGGCGTCACCTTCAACGGATGCGCGCACTCGGGTACGTGGCGTTCGAAATAGCGCCGCAGCGCGGCCACGTCGACTCCGGCCGCCGGCGTCTCGGCGGTGGTCACCGAATGGCCCTCCGCTCCCGCGCTGCCCGCACCGCGCGCTTGGCGATGGCCCAGCGGTGGGTCTCCGAGGGACCGTCGTAGATACGGAACGGACGCACCTCCCGGTACAGCCGCGACAGCGGGGTGTCCCCTGAGATGCCGAGCGCACCGCAGATCTGCACGGCCCGGTCGACCACCCGGTTCACCGCCTCGGAGACATAGGTCTTGGCGATCGAGGTGTGCTGGGCGGCCGGGCGGCCCTGGTCCAGTTCCCAGCAGGCCCGCCACAGCACTGCCCGGCTGGTCTCGATGTCGATCTCGGAGTCGGCCAACAGCTGCTGCACCATGCCCAGTTCGGCCAGCGGCTTGCCGAAGGCCGAACGGTCCGCCGCGCGCTCCAGGGCGATGTCCTGCGCTCGTCGAGCCACTCCGAGCCAGCGCATGCAGTGGGTCATGCGCGCGGGCCCCAGGCGTACCTGGGCATACGCGAATCCCTGGTCCACCTCGCCCAGCACGGCGGTGTCCTCGACCTCGCAGCCCTCGAAGACGATCTCGCTGTGCCCGCCGAAGAGCCCCTGGTCCAGAGTGTCGATATTCCGGACGATCTTCATGCCGGGGTTGTCGGCGTCGACGAGGAACATCGTCGCGCCGCCCGAGTCGCCGGGGCCGCCGCGGGTGCGGGCCATGCAGATGGCGAAGGCCGCCCCGTCGGCGCCGCTGATGAACCACTTGCGGCCGTCGATCCGCCAGCCGTCGTCGGTCTTCGTCGCGGTCGTGGTGAGCGCACGCGGGTCGGAGCCGGCGCCCGGCGCCGGCTCGGTCATCGCGAAGCACGAGCGCACCTCACCGGCAGCCAGCGGGCGCAGGTACCGCTCCTTCTGCTGCTCCGTGGCCACTGCCGCGAGCAGATGGGCATTGCCCTCGTCGGGCGCCGCGCAGTTGAGTGCGAGAGGTCCCAGAAGCGAGTACCCGGCCGCTTCGAACACCACTGCCTGTCCGCACAGGTCCAGCCCGAGTCCGCCCCACTCGGCGCCGACATGTGGCGCGAACACCCCCGCCTCGCGGGCCGCGGCCTGAAGGCGGCGGCGCAGCGGCTCGGGTCCGGCATGGACATCGCCGTCGCACGCCTGCTCCTCGGGTATCACCACATCCCGTACGAACTCGCTGGTGCGCCGCGCGATCTCCGCGACCCTCTCGTCGATCTCGAACCCGATGGACACCTTCACTCCCGAGCTTGGCTACTGGGCATTAGCCATCTCACGGGCAGAAGGGCGGGCGTGTCAAGGGAGCGGGCTATAGTGAACAGCTTGGCAAGGCGGAACAGGCTAACCGGCGATAGCTTCAGGAGTCCGTATGAGCTCAGCCCAAGGCGGGGCGTACGAGCGGCCGCATCGGCCGGCGCGGCCGGAGGCCACGCCCGCGGCCGATCGCCGTTCGGCCATCCGGCAGGCCGCGCTGCGGCTGTTCGCCGCGCAGGGCTACCGGTCCACCACCATGACCGATATCGGAGCCGCCATCGGCATCCGCGGCCCGAGTCTCTACAAACACGTGGCCTCCAAGCATGAGTTGCTGGCCGAGATCATGATCGGCACGATGGAGCAGCTCATCGCCGACAACATCGCGGCCGTTGCCGGCACGGACGACGTGCGGGAGCAGCTTCGCCGCTCCGTGGAGGCGCATATCCGCTACCACGCCCGCCACCGTCTGGAGGCGTTCGTCGGCAACCGCGAGATCGGCAGCCTGGAACAGCCCGCCCAGGGCCGGGTCCTCGACCGCCGCAGCGACTACGAGCGCCGCTTCCGTGAACTCATCGAGCGGGGTGCCGCCGAGGGTGCCTTCCGTGTGCAGTCGGCCAGGATCGCCTCATACTCGATCCTCGACATGGGGATCGGCGTCGCCAGCTGGTTTCACGAGGGTGGCGAGTTCACCGTCGATCAACTCGCCTACCAGTACGGCGACATCGCGCTCCGCGTCGTGGGCGCGCGACCGCGCGGCGGCTCGCCAGAACCCCTGTGTGAGTAAACCGAATCCAATTCAAATCCTCAAGAGGTAGGCCCCGCTTTCGGCCGCGCGCACGTTATCCCACCGGCTATCTGTCGCGTGCCCCGAGGAAACCCTTGCTCAAAGGCTAGCTGTACTGAGTTCAGTTCTGTACCGTCCCGGGCGTCGGCAGGGTTACAGGACCGTGCCGTCGGAAGGAGGGCCGGATCGTGAGCACCACACAGCAGCCCGCCCCGCCGGGGGCGGAGTCGGCGCCGTACGCTCCGCGTACAGTGCGCCGCGCGATGCTCGCCGGAAGCATCGGCACCCTGATCGAGTACTACGACTTCAGCGTCTACGGCTATCTCGCCGTGGCGATCGCTCCGCAGTTCTTCCCCAGCGACGATCCGGCGGCCTCGACGCTGGCGGCGCTTGCCGTGTTCGCCACCGGCCTCGTGGTACGACCGGTCGGCGGTGTCTTCTTCGGGTGGATCGGCGACCGATGGGGGCGTCGCAAAGCGCTGGTCTCCTCCGTGCTGTGCATGGGAGTGGCCAGCAGCATCACGGGACTGCTGCCGACCTACAGCCAGATCGGCGTGGTCGCCGCGGTGCTCCTGTTCCTCACCCGGCTGGTGCAGGGCGTCTCCTCGGGGGGCGAGTCGGTCGGCGCCTACACCTACATCTACGAGTCGGCGCCGCCCCGGCGCAGGGCCTTCCTCGGTGCCGTCACGCCCATCGGGTCCAACCTCGGGTTCATGTTCGCGGCCGCCACGGCCGGGGCGATCTCCGCCCTCACCACCAAGGAACAGATGGCCGACTGGGGGTGGCGGCTGCCGTTCCTGATGGCCGTGCCACTCACCCTGGTCTGTCTGTGGGCCCGGCTGCGGATCGAGGACACCCCGGAATTCGAGGAGGCCGCACGGCGTGCCGACATCCCGGCGGCTCCGATCCGGGAGGTCCTGTCCACCCACCGCGTCGCGCTGCTCCAGTCCATCGGCCTGGCCATGGCGCAGGGCGGCGCCATCTTCCTGGGGCTGACGTACATCGGCATCTACCTGTCCACCAACCTGGGTTACGACCCCACGCTGGTGTTCTGGCTGAGCGCCGGTGTCGTGCTCGTCACCGTGCTGCTCATGGTGCCGGCCGGCTGGCTCGCCGCCCGGTTCGGGTGCCGTCGTGTCCTGATGGGCGGGCTGCTGGGTTTCCTGGTGACCGCCTACCCCGCGATGATGCTCATGGGCCAACACAGCCTGGCCCTGGCCGGCCTGGCCTATCTGCTCCTGATGCTGAGCAGCGCGTTCGTACAGGTCCCGGCGGCCAGTCTGTGGCCGCATCTGTTCGAACGCCGGGTCCGCTACACCGGCATGGCGATCGGGTACAACATCGGCACCGTGCTCGCGGGCGGTACGGCTCCGTATATCGCGGCCTTCCTGGTCGAGCGGACCGGGAACCTGCTCTCCCCGGCGTTCTTCGTCATGGCGGTCTGCCTGATCGGGATCGGTGTCCTGTTCACCGTCCGCACGGATGTGCAGGGCGCTGACCGCGGTGACCGCCGGTCACCGCATCGCGCTAACCCCCTGTCGTAGGGGAGTGGCCGCCGTGGCCGATGGTCTGGCCGCCGTCGACGAGGAACTCTCCGCCCGTGGTGTAAGAGGCGTCATCACTGGCGAGAAAGAGCACCATGCGGGTGACCTCCTCGGGCTCCCCGATGCGGGGCACCGGCTGATGGGCGAAGAGTCCGGGTGAGGCGTTCTCACCCATGGGCGTACGGATGACGCCCGGGTGTACGGAGTTGATGCGCACCCCGGTGCCCGCCAGGTCCAGTGCGGCGGCCTTGGTCATCCCTCGCACCCCCCACTTGCTCGCCACATAGCCGATGCCGCCGGCGAAACCCACGAGCCCGGCGGCCGAGGAGACGTTGACGACCGCCCCGTGGCCGCGGTCGCGCATGCCGGGGAGGACGGTGTGCATGCCGAGGAAGGCACCCACCAGGTTGACGTCGAGGATCCGGCGGAAGTGCTCGGGCGACTGCTCCACCACGCCGCCGAAGTGAATGATCCCGGCGTTGTTCACCAGGACGTCCACGGGGCCGAAGGTGTCCTCGACTGTGCGGACGACGGATTGCCACTGCGCTTCGTCGGTGACGTCGAGGTGGCAGTACCGCGTGTGGGGGAGCTCATCGGCCAGGGCCTCTCCCTCGTCGTCCAGCAGATCGCAGACGGCGACCCGGGCGCCTTCGGCGGCCAGGCCGCGTACATGCGAGGCGCCCATGCCCCGGGCCCCGCCGGTGACGATCGCGACCTTGTTGTCGAAGCGCATCGCGGGTTTCCCTTCCGTGTCCATGAGTCAACGTCGCCAAGCCGTCTGTGCGTATGGTCAGTCGGGGACGAGCACGGTCCGGCCCCGCACCTGGCCCCGCCGAAGCCTGCCGATCGCTTCCGGTGCCGCGGACAGCGGGAACCGTTCCGATTCGACGTGGAGGGCTCCCGAGCGTGCCAGCGTGACGACCTCGGCGAGCTCGGGGCGGGTTCCCCAGAAGGGCAGCGAGAGCCGGAAGCCGGGCGGGAGAACGCCCGGTTTGGAGACCGTCAGGCAGCCGCCTCCGCTTCCGACGAAGGCGAGTTCACCGCCGGGGCGCAGGACGCCGGTCGCGAGTTCCAGGGTCTTTGCGGTGCCGACGAAGTCGAGCACGGCGTCGGCTCCCGCGTCACCGGTCCGTGCCCTCAGCACGCGGGCGGTGTCCGGCCGCATCAGAGTGCCGAAGTCCGCGCCGGAGCGGTCCGCGAGAGCCAGGGCATCCTCCCGGACATCGACCGCCAGTACGCGGCTCGTGGTGGTCGCGCGGAGGATCTGGACAGCCAGGTGACCGAGCCCGCCGACACCGATGACGACAGTGGAGGTGCCCTCACGGAGTGCGTGCCGGAGCCCGGCCACGGCGTGGTAGGACGTCAGACCCGCATCGGAGAGCGGGGCCGCCTGATCGGCCGGCAGGTCGCCGATCGGCACCAGATGGCGGGCGGACGGGACGAGGAGGTACTCGGCCATTCCGCCGTCCCGGCCGAGTCCGGCCCCATGCCATGTGAGGGTGTCACGCCGGTCGCAGTAGTTGTCCCGGCCCGTGGCGCAACGGTCGCAGGCGCCGCAGCCCCACGGTCCGTAGAGCACCACGCGTTCACCGACCGCCACCCCGTCGGCGTCGGGACCCAGGGCCGCGGCCCGCCCGGCGACCTCGTGGCCGAGGGTGAACGGCAGACGGTAGGGGAGCGCCCCAGGGGCCCCGTCGATGACGTGCAGGTCGGAACGGCACAGCCCGGCGGCTTCCACCTGCACCAGTACCTCGGTGCCACGGGGCATGGGCCGCTCGACTTCGGCCGGTGCCGGGGGCTCGCCCCACGCCGTCAGCCTCAGTGCCCTCATCTTCACCGTCCCAGGTCTCGTCGGTCCCGCGGCCGTCACGGTAACAGAGGTGAAGTTGGTTCAGGGATCCATGCGGAGACCTTGCCCGCGCGGAGCTCGGTGTCTACGGTCATGAATTGAGTTCAATTCTCAGATGCTCAATTCTCAGATGCCGCCCCGTCGTACGAGCACGATGGAGACCCCATGCACCGTCGCCACCCCGAGATCGACCCTCAGCTGCTGTCCGAATCGGACGAACAGCGGCAACTGCGTACCGTCCTGCGGGACCTCTTCACCGAGGCGAGCGGCGCCGAGGACGTACGCAAGCATCTGGCCACCGCGCGCGGATACGACGAAGCGCTCTGGGCGCGGCTCGCGGGCGAGATCGGGGTCCATGGGCTGGCCGTTCCGGAGGAGTACGGCGGGTCGGGTTTCACCTTCGCCGAACTGGCCGTGGCCCTGGAGGAATCCGGGCGCGCCCTGTACTGCGCGCCGCTGCTGCCCACGGTGGTCCTGGCCGCACACGCCCTGCTGTACAGCGCTGACCGTACGGCATGCGAGCGCTATCTGCCCCGGATCGCGGACGGCACGCTCACCGCGACCGTGGCCGGGTTCGGAGCCGACGAGCCCGGTGTCGCCGCGGAACAGGAAGGCAAGGGCTGGGTGCTGCGTGGGCGGGCGGATTTCGTGCTCGACGGCGCCGGCGCGGATCTCATCGTGGTGCGGGCCGGAACACCCGCCGGACCTCGGCTGTTCGCCTGCGAACCCACCTCCGGCGCCTGTCGGCGGACTCCGCGCCGTGTCCTGGACGAGACACGGCGCCAGGCGCTGGTGGAGTTCCGAGGCGCCCCGGCCACCGCCGTGGGCACGGCGGAGGGGGCGGAGGACACGGTCTCGGCGACTCTGGACGCCGGGCGGGCCGCACTGGCGGCCGAACAGGTCGGCGGCAGCGGGCACGCGCTGGACGCCACGGTCGAATTCGCCGCACAGCGCCACCAGTTCGGGCGCCCCATCGGCTCCTTCCAGGCCGTCAAGCACCGGCTGGCCGACGTGCTGGTCGCGCTGGAAGCGGCGCGCTCGGCGTCCGCGTACGCGACTGCCTGCGCCGCGGTCGCCTCGCCCCAGCTGCCGGTGGCCGCCTGCGCCGCCGCCGTGGTCTGCTCCGAGACCTTCCGGCTGGCGACGGCCGAGTACGTCCAACTGCACGGCGGTATCGGCTTCACCTGGGAGCACCCGGCCCATCTGTACCTGCGTCGCGCACGCGTCGGCGAAGTGCTGTTCGGCACGGCGGACCGGCACCGGGTCCGCCTCGCCGGACTCATCGGTCTCGCCACCCGGGCTGCCGTCTGAACGGCGGCGGCCGCCCGCCGGACCGTCGGTGCGGAGGGGGTCATCCGTCGTACACGTAGAACCCCCGGCCGCTCTTGCGGCCCAGATGTCCCGCGGCGACCATGCGCCGCAGCAGCGGGGGAGCGGCGTACAGCGGCTCCTTGAATTCCTCGTACATCGACTCGGCGACGGCCTGGGCCGTGTCCAGGCCGATCAGGTCGAGCAGCCGCAGCGGACCCATCGGGTGGGCGCAGCCGAGTTCCATGCCGCTGTCGATGTCGTCCGCGCGCGCCATTCCGGACTCGACCATGCGGATCGCGGAGAGCAGGTACGGCACCAGCAGCGCGTTGACCACGAAGCCGGATCGGTCGGGCGCCTGGATGACCGTCCTGCCCAGCCGTTCGGCGGCGAACTCGCGGGTGCGGGCCAGGGTTTCGGCGCCGGTGGTGAGGGCGGGGACCACCTCGACCAGCTGCTGCACCGGTACGGGGTTGAAGAAGTGCAGCCCCACGACATGGGAGGCCCGGCCGGTGGCCACGGCGAGGTCGACGACGGGTATCGAGGACGTGTTGGTGGCGAGGACGGCCTCCGGGTCGGTGACCACCTTGTCCAGTCGGCGGAAGACCTCCAGCTTCACCTCCCGGTTCTCGGCGACGGCCTCGACGACGAACTGCCGGTCGGCCAGTTCGCCCAGGTCGTGGGTGAAGGAGAGCCGGGCCAGGGCCTGATCCCGGTCGGACTCGGTGAGCTTGCCGCGCCGCAGGCCGCGGTGGAGGGAGGCGGTGATGCGTGCGCGGCCGGCGGCGGCCAGCTCCGGGGTCGATTCGGCGACGGTCACATCGAGACCGCGCAGGGCGGCGACCTCGGCGATGCCGGAGCCCATGAGGCCGCAGCCGACGACACCGAGACGGGAAATGCGGGGCATGGAGGTCCTTCCTCAGCGATCTGGACGGCAGGGGGTGGCGGCGCGAGGCGCTCCGTCATATTGAACTGAAGTAGGTGGCCTCATCAAGAGCGAGTCTGAATCCGTGAGCCCGACTTGGTGAAGGGGTTGACAGGCGTCCCTTCGCGGTTCCAATGTTGTAGTGAATTCAGTTCAGTTTCAGGGGTGAGAGATGACAGTGGAAGACGAGATCCAGTTCGAGCGTGACGGCCACGTCGCCCGGGTGTGGCTCAACCGCCCATGGAAGAAGAACTGCGTCACCGTGCCGATCCTGGACCGGCTCGACGAGATCATCACCGAGGTGGACGAGGACCCCGGGCTGCGGGTCCTGGTGGTCCGCGGCCGCGGCGGCACCTTCTGCTCGGGCTTCGACCTCGACAGCCTGAAGGCCGACTACGTCGGCAAGTCGAACGCGATCGACGTCGCGGTGAAGTCCGCGAAGGTGTGTGACCGCCTGTACTCGATGAAGACCCCCTCGGTCGCGGTCCTGGAGGGCCACGTCACCGCCGGCGGCTTCGAGATCATGATCTCCTGCGACTTCGCCATCTCCGCGGACGACGCCAAGATCGGGGACTTCCACATCCGCCGCGCGCTGTTCGGCGGGGCCGGCCCGATCTACCGGGTGCCGCGCATGATCGGCATACGCAAGACCAAGGAGCTGATGCTGACCGGCAAGCTCCTCTCCGGCGTCGAGGCCGCCGAGTTCGGGCTCATCAACAAGTCGGCCCCGGCCGACAAGCTGGACGAGACGGTCGAGGACTTCATCGGCGACCTTGCTGACAAGAGCCCCTTCACGATGTGGCTCACGAAGATGACGATCGACCGCAGCCTGGATGCCGACACCCAGTCGCTGATGGTGATGGAGCACCTCGCCGTGGGCGTGGCGCTCAACTCCGAGGACGCGAACGAAGGCGTGTCGGCGTTCCTGGAGAAGCGCGAACCCAAGTGGCAGGGGCGCTGATCCGGATGGCCACGGATCCGCGGAGTCCGGCCGCCGGGCTCCAGGGCTCACGCTGCTCCGGCTGCTCGGTGGCGGTCTACCCCGCGGACGACGCGTGCCCGCGCTGCGGGGGGCCCGCCCGGCCGGCGGCCCTCCAGGGCACGGGCACGCTGTGGACCTGGACGGTGCAGCGGTACGCCCCCAAGTCGCCGCCCTACCGGGCCCCGGCCGGAGGCTTCGTGCCGTTCGCGCTCGGCTACGTCGAGCTGGCCGAGGGCGTGCGGGTGGCCGCCGTCCTCGACGTCGACGACTTCGAAGACCTCCGCATCGGCATGCCCCTCACCGTGACCGCGGGTGCCGGTGTCCCGAGGGCCAGGCCCACGACCCCGGGCGAGGAGGGTTCATGAGCAGCGACGTCCTGATCTGCGGCGCCGGGCGAACCCCGTTCGGCCGGTCCGAGGCGACCGGCCGGCAGCTGGCCGTCGGCGCGGTGAACGCGGCGCTGGCGGACGCCGGGATCGAGTGGTCGCGGGTGCGGGCCGCGTTCGGCGGCAGCGACAGCGCGGGCCTCGCCGACACCCTGGTGGCCCAACTCGGCCTGACCGGACTGCCGTTCGTCAACGTCAAGAACGGCTGTGCAACCGGCGGCAGCGCGCTGGTCTGTGCCGTGAACGCGATCCGCTCCGGCATGGCGGACGTCGTCCTGGCCGTCGGTTTCGACAAGCACCCGCGCGGCGCCTTCGACCCGAGGCCGGAGGACTGGGGCCTGGGACCGGAGTACGGCAGTGACGGGCTGATGGTGACCACCCAGTTCTTCGGCATGAAGATCCAGCGCTATATGCACGACCACGGGATCACGTCGCGGACCCTCGCCCTGGTCGCCGAGAAGGCGTACCGCAACGGCGGCCTGACCCCCGAGGCGTGGCGCCGCACACCGCTGTCCGCCGAGGAGATCCTCGACTCCGGCATGGTCAGCGATCCGCTGACCCGGTACATGTTCTGCTCCCCGGGAGCGGGTGCTGCCGCGCTGGTGCTCTGCTCGCCCGAGGCCGCCCGCACCATGGACGGCCCGCCGGTCACCCTGCGCTCGGCGGCCGTTCGCACCCGGCGCTTCGGCTCCTTCGAAGTGTTCAGTCCCTGGATTCCCTGGGGCGAGCCCACCAGTGTCAGCCGGGATGCCGCGGCCGCCGCCTTCGAAGAGGCGGGGATCGGCCCCGGTGACGTCGACGTCTGCCAGTTGCAGGACACCGAGAGCGGCGCCGAGGTCATGCACATGGCCGAGTGCGGGTTCTGCCAGGACGGCGAGCAGGAGCGGCTGGTCGCCTCCGGCGGCACCGGAATCGGTGGGACGCTGCCCGTCAACACCGACGGCGGCTGCATCGCCAACGGCGAACCCATCGGCGCCTCGGGACTGCGCCAGGTCTACGAAGTCGTCCAGCAACTGCGCGGACGGGCGGGCGAACGCCAGGTCCCCGGCGAACCCCGGGTCGGCTTCACCCATGTGTACGGCGCCCCCGGCGTGAGCGCCTGCACGGTGCTCTCCCGCTGAAACGTCCCGCCGATCGAAGGTGGAAGAAGAGATGAGCGGCATCCCGGGACCTGAGGAGTTCCGCGCCCAAGCCCGGCAGTGGCTCGCCGGCGTCGCCAGACCCCGCGCCGCTGACGGGGAGTGGGGCAGCGGCTCCGACTCCGTCGCCGTGTTCGAGAACTGGACCGAGGAGCAGGAGCGCGAGCACACCGCCCGTGTCCAGGAGTGGGAACGCACCCGCTACGACCAGGGGTGGTCCGCGCTCGACTGGGAGGAGACATACGGAGGGCGGGGTCTGCCCGCGTACTACGAGCAGCTCTACCGCGCCGAAGAGGCGGCCTTCGACGTGCCGCACCGCACCGAGATCTTCCCTGTGACGCAAGCGCTCGTCGCCCCCGCGGTCGGCATCTGGGGCACCGAGGAGCAGAAGCGGCGCTGGCTGCGGCCCATGCTGCGTACCGACGAGCTGGCCTGTCAGCTGTTCTCGGAGACCGAAGCCGGCTCCGACCTCGCCGCGGTGCGAACCAGAGCGGTGCGCGAGGGTGACGACTGGGTGCTGACCGGGCACAAGGTGTGGACCTCCGGAGCCCGCGTCGCGACCTGGGGCGTGGCGGTGTGCCGCACCGATCCGGAGGTACGCAAACACGCCGGCATCACCGTCTTCCTGGTCCGCATGGACGCGCCGGGCGTCACCGTACGGCCCATCCGGCAGATGACCGGCGGCACCAGCTTCAACGAGGTCTACCTCGACGGCGTGACGGTGCCCGACACCGACCGGCTCGGGCCGGTCGGCGAGGGCTGGCGGGTGACGCTCAGCGTGCTGGCCGCCGAGCGGCTCGACTCCGGCGGCCTCGGCCTGGACAACGCCGACCGGGCGCTGGAACTGGCCGGGCACCTGCCGCGCCTCCTCACCGGCAGCGAACAGCAGCGGGCCGCTGACCTTCACATCCGCACCCTCGTCCAGCGGCTCATCGGACTGCGGGTGACCGCGGCCCTCGTCGCCGGGCGCCAGCCCGGCGCGGAAGCCTCGGTCGGCAAGCTGTACGCCACCGAGACCATGCGCCGCACCAGCGACCTGGTGTCCGAGCTGCTGGGCCCGAGCCTCGTGGCGGACACGGGGGCATGGGGCAGCTACGCCTGGACGGAGCACCTGCTCGGCGCCCCCGGCTACAGCATCGCGGGCGGCACCGACGAGATCCAGCGCAACATCCTCGCCGAACGCGTACTCGGCCTGCCCAAGGAGCCCGTCCGATGAACACGGCCACCCAGGCACCGGAGCCGGCCGCCCGGGTCCGCGACCGGCTCGCGCGCCGCCACCCGGGTGCGTTGATCGGCGAGTTGACGGTGTTGCCGGGCGGCCACTCGGGGCTGACGTACTCGGTGGCGGCGGGGGGTGCCCGGTATGTCGTCAAGGCGGTGCCCCCGGGGCAACGGCCCGTAGGACGCAATGACGTACTGCGCCAGGCACGGGTGCTGCGAGCGCTGGCCGGGTCCGCGGTGCCGGTTCCGGGCGTCGTGGCCGTCGATGAGAGGCCACCCGCCTGGTTCGCCATGGACTTCGTCGCCGGGGAGGCCGTCGAGCCGGTACTCGACGAGAACGAGCTGCCCGCCGCGACGGCTCGGGCGCGGATGCTGGAGATCGCATCCGTCCTGCGGCGGCTGCACGACACCGATGCCGACACGCCCGGGCTCGCCGCGCCCGAACCGCTCGACCCCGTCGGCGAGCTGGAGCGCTGGAGCCGTACCCTGCACGCCGTCCCCGCCGAACTGCGCCCCGGTGGCCAGGAGCTGCTGGCACGCCTCGCCGACGACGTGCCCCGCGGCCTCCCGCCGGCGCTGCTGCACGGGGACTTCCGCCTCGGCAACGTGCTGTGTGCGGGCGAGCGCGCGGTGGCCGTCATCGACTGGGAGATCTGGAGCGTCGGCGACCCGCGTATCGACCTCGGCTGGTTCCTGCTCTTCGCCGACCACCACAACTTCCCCGAGCTGGGGCACGCCGTGCCCGGCCTGCCCGGCGAGGCCGAACTGCTGGACGCCTACCGTGACGACCGGCCCGCGCCGCCCGCGATGGACTGGTTCCGGGCGCTCGGCCGCATGAAGATGGCCGCGATCATGGGCCACAACCTGCGCCGGCACCGCGAGGGCAAGCACCACGACCCGGACCAGGAGCGCCTGCCGCCCACCATCGCCGCCATGATCCGCACGGCACGCGACATCCTCGGCTGATCCGGCCCCACCGAACAGGAGCAATCGTGGATTTCGGATTCTCGCCCCGGGCGAGTGAACTCCAGGGCCGCATGCGGTCGTTCATGGACAGCTATGTCTTTCCCGCGGAAGCGGTCTACGACCGGCAGCTCACCGAGGCGCATGACCCGCATGCCCTGCCGCCGGTGATGGCCGAGCTGAAGGAGAAGGCCCGCGCCGAGGGCCTGTGGAACCTCTTCATGGCGCACGGCGACTGGGGCGCGGGGCTCAGCAACCTGGAGTACGCGCCGCTCGCCGAGCTGGCGGGCCGCTCCGTCATCGGCCCCGAGGTGTTCAACTGCTCGGCGCCCGACACCGGCAACATGGAGTTGCTGGCGCTGTACGGTACGCCCGAGCAGCAGGAGCGCTGGCTGCGTCCCCTGCTCGAGGCGGAGATCCGCTCGTGCTTCGCCATGACCGAGCCGGAGGTCGCCAGCTCCGACGCCCGCAACATCCGCACCCGCATCACCCGCGACGGCGACGTCTACGTCGTCAACGGCCGCAAGTGGTACACCTCCGGGATCCTCGACCCCGACTGCAAGCTGATCATCCTGATGGGCAAGACCGACCCCAAGGCGCCCACCTACCGGCAGCAGAGCATGCTGCTCATCCCCCGGGACACCCCGGGCGTCACGGTTCTGCGCGACCTGCCGATGTTCGGCTACACCGACCGGCTCGGACACGGCGACGTGCTCTTCGACGACGTCCGCGTGCCGGTGGAGAACATCCTCGGCGGTGAGGGCGAGGGCTTCGCGCTCGCCCAGGGGCGGCTGGGTCCGGGGCGGATGCACTACGCGATGCGCGCCGTGGGCTTCGCCGAGCGCGCCCTGCGGCTGATGTGCGAGCGCGTCACCGAACGCGTCGCCTTCGGCGCGCCCCTCGCCGACCGGGGGGTGGTCCGGGAGTGGATCGCCCGCAGCCGCATCGAGATCGAGCAGGTGCGTCTCCTCGTCCTCAAGTCGGCCTGGCTGATGGACACCGTCGGCAACGCCGCCGCCCGCATGGAGGTCGCCGCGATCAAGGTCGCGGCGCTGGAGGTCGCGCACAAGGTGGTCGACCGCGCGGTGCAGGCGCACGGCGCGGCGGGGGTCAGCGACGACACCGTACTGGCCCGGCTGTACGCCATCACACGGGCGCTGCAAATCGCCGACGGCCCCGACGAAGTGCATCTGCGGACGGTGGCCCGCCAGGAACTCGCGAAGTACGACAAGACCCACACGAAGACGAGCACGAAGACCGACACGAAGACGGGGGCAGTGTGAGCGCCAACAGCCTCGACGGCAAGGTCGCCGTCATCACCGGCGGATCCCGCGGCATCGGCCTGGGCATCGCCACCGCCTACCGGGCGGCCGGCGCACATGTGGTGCTCGCGGCCCGTAAGCCGGCCGGACTGGCCGAGGCGTGCGAGGAGTTGCTGCGCGTCAAGGGCGACGGCGACGTTCACACGGTGGTGGCGAACGCCGGTGAACCGGAGCAGGCCGAGGCCTGCGTCGACGAGACCATGTCCCGCTTCGGCCGGGTCGACGTCCTCGTCAACAACGCGGCGACCAACCCGTACCACGGCGATCTGCTCGACCTGGACCTGCCGCGCGCGGAGAAGACCGTCCGCGTCAACCAGTACGGCATGATCTCCTGGACCCGGTACGCCTGGCGGGCCTGGATGGCCGAGCACGGGGGAGCGGTGGTCAACATCGCCTCCGTCGGCGGGCTCATCGTCGATCCGCATATCGGCTACTACAACGCCACCAAGGCCGCCATGCTGCACATGACCCGGCAGCTCGCCTACGAACTCGGGCCACGCGCCCGCGTCAACGCCATCGCCCCCGGACTGATCAAGACCGAACTGGCGCGGGCGGTGTGGGAGGTCCGCGAGCCGATCCTCACCGCCAAACTCCCGTTGCGGCGCCTCGGCACGGTGGAGGATGTGGCACAGGCGGCGCTGTTCCTGGCCTCCGACGCCTCCTCATGGATGACCGGCCAGACCCTGGTGCTCGACGGCGGTGCGACCGCTCTGCCGATCGGGGTGGATGGATGACCGCGCCACGACCCGCCGCGGAGCTGTTCTCGCTCCAGGGCAGGACGGCCCTGGTCACCGGCGCCTCCGCCGGGCTCGGCGCACGCTTCGCCGCCGTCCTCGCGCGGGCCGGCGCCACCGTGTTCGCCGCCGCCCGGCGAGTCGACCGGCTGACGGAACTCGCCGACGGAGGTGAGCGCATCCACCCCGTCGGCTGCGACGTCTCGCTCGCCGCCGACCGTACGCGGCTGGTCGAGACCGCGCGGGCCGCCACCGGCCGCGTCGACATCCTGGTCAACAACGCGGCCACCTCAGGCGAGACCCGCGCCGAGGACGAATCCCCGGGCGCCTTCGCGGATGTCCTCGGCGTCAACCTCACTGCGCCCTTCCACCTGGCACGTCTCGTGGCGGAGTCACCCGCTGGGGACCACGCGCCGAGCCGGAGCGTCATCAATGTCTCCTCCATCCTCGGCCTGGTCACCGCCGCCCCGCTCGGCGGCGCGAGCTACGCGGCGTCCAAGGCCGGACTGATCGGGCTGACCCGGGAGCTGGCCGGTCAGTGGGGCCCGGAGGGAACCCGGGTCAACGCGCTGGCCCCGGGCTGGTTCCGCACCGAGATGACCGCGGACCTCTTCGGCGACGAGCGCTCCAGCCGCTGGGTCGAGCGCAACACCCTGCTGCGGCGCGGCGGCGGAGCGCATGAACTCGACGGCGCGCTGCTGTTCCTCGCCTCGGACGCCTCCTCGTACTGCACCGGGCAGGTCCTGACCGTCGACGGCGGATGGACCGCGCGATGAGGGTCGGCATCGAGATCGACGACGGCGGCCTGGCCCGCGTCACCCTGCGCCGAGGTGAGGCGGGCAACGCCATCGACCTGGACATGGCGCGCGGACTGCTGGACGCGGCACGGACCTGCGCCGCCGAGGCCGTACGGGCCGTGCTGCTGACCGGGGAGGGGAAGTCCTTCTGCGTCGGCGGCGACCTCAGGGAGTTCTCCCGGCTCTCCGGCGAGGCACTGCGCCAGCACCTCACCGCGGTGACCGCCGCGCTCCACGACGCCCTGCGTACGTTCGCCGCGAGCGACGCGCCCGTGGTGGCCGCCGTACAGGGAGCCATCGCCGGTGCGGGCATCGGCCTGGCCGCGTCCGCCGATGTGACGCTCGCCGCCGCCGACGCCTCGTTCACCGCCGCCTACACCGGCATCGGTTACTCACCGGACGCCGGAGTCAGCTGGTTTCTGCCCCGTCTCATCGGCCCCAAGCGGGCCCTGGACCTGCTGCTGACCAACCGCCGCATCCCGGCGGCGGAGGCCGCGGACATCGGACTGGTGAGCCGGGTCGTCGCCACCGACCGGCTGGCCGCCGAGGCCGCGCGCACGGCCGAGGCCCTGCGGCGCGGACCCACCGCCGCTTTTGGCGCCACCCGCCGGCTCGTCGTCGCCGGGCTGACCGCGGACCTCGGTCCGCACCTGGACCGCGAGGCCCGTGCGATCGCCGCCGCGGCCGCCTCCGACGTGGGCCGTGAGGGTGTCGCCGCCTTCCTGGGCAAGCGGACGCCCGAGTTCACGCGCATCGCGCTCAAGCCCTGAACCCCTCCCCGAAACCCATGGAGCCACCATGTCCGAAGCGTTCATCGTCGGAGCCGTCCGTACCCCCGTGGGCCGCCGCAAGGGCGCCCTCAGCGGCGTGCACCCCGCCGACCTCGGCGCTCATGTGCTGCGCGCCCTGCTGGAGCGCACCGGCGCCGACCCGGGTGCCGTGGACGATGTGTACTTCGGGTGCGTCAGCCAGATCGGCGCGCAGACCGGCAACATCGCACGCACCGCCTGGCTGTCGGCGGGCCTGCCGCAGCACGTCCCCGGCACCACCATCGACCGCCAGTGCGGTTCCTCCCAGCAGGCCGTGCACTTCGCAGCCCAGGCGGTCGGCTCCGGAACCGCCGACCTGGTGGTCGCCGGCGGCGTGGAGGTGATGAGCCTGGTGCCCATCGCCGCCCCCATGACCGTCGGCGAACAGGTCGGTATGGGCAGCCCGTACGCGGGGAACGGCTGGCGCGAGCGCTTCGGGGATCAGGAGTTCTCACAGTTCCGCGGGGCCGAACTGATCGCCGAGAAATGGGGCATCTCCCGCGCGGACATGGAGGAGTTCGCGCTCACCAGCCACCAGCGGGCCCTGGCCGCCCAGGCCGGCGGCGCCTTCGACGACGAGATCACACCGGCCTTCGGGCTCACCGCCGATGAGGGCCCCCGCGCCGACACCACCCTGGAGAAGATGGCCGGCCTGAAGACCCTCACCGAGGACGGCCGGCTGACCGCCGCCGTTTCCAGCCAGATCTCCGACGGCGCCGCGGCCCTGCTGATCGCCTCCGAGGAGGCGGTGCGTCGGCACGGTCTGACCCCGCTGGCGCGCGTGCACACCATGGCCGTCGTCGGCTCCGATCCGATCCACATGCTGACCGGTCCGATCCCCGCCACCGAGAGGGTCCTGGAGAAGGCCGGGCTGTCGATCGACGACATCGACCTGGTCGAGATCAACGAGGCCTTCGCCTCGGTCGTCATCGCCTGGCAGAAGGAGATCGGCGCTCCCTTGGACCGCGTCAACGCCTTCGGCGGCGCCATCGCGCTCGGGCATCCGCTCGGCGCCACCGGGGCCCGGCTCATGACCACGCTCGTCCACCAGCTGCGCAGGACCGGCGGACGCCATGGCCTGCAGACGATGTGCGAGGGCGGCGGCATGGCGAACGCGATCGTCTTGGAGCGCCTTTGACCCGAGTCACCCCGAGCCGATTGGCAACCGAGTTCAGCTTGGGTCTACTCTCGGGTATCGACGAGGTGGGCGGCGGCCAGGAGACAGGACATGGCGACGAGGATCGTTGAACCGGAAGCGGGACCGAGGTCCAAGCGTGCCGCCATCCTGGCGGCCGCCGTCGACTGCTTCGGCGAGACGGGCTTCGAGGCCACCAAGTGGTCCAGCGTGGCGGAGCGGGTCGGCATCGGGCAGACGGCGCTGTATCACTACTTCGAGTCCAAGACCCACTGCCTGCTCACCATCATGCGGCTGGAACTCAAGCGCTCCCACGACAAGTTCGCGGAGACGACCGCGGACGTCACGGACCCGGTCGAGGCACTCCGGGCGGCCGTACGCGCGGCGTACGACGTATCCGACCACGAGGTCCTGCAGATGCGCATCCTGCACAACCACATGGACCTGCTCGCCGGCCCGCGCAAGTCCAAGCGGGAGGAGGCCGAGCGCGTCGAGGCCCGGAGGCTGGTCCAGCTCGTCGAGCGGGACTGGACGAACCTGCTGGTGCGGGGCATGTCCATGGGCGTGTTCCCGCTTCGGGACGCACAACTGCTGGGCGCGGGTGTGCTCGGTCTGATCGTCAGCGTCTGGCGGTGGTACCGGCCGTCGGGGCCGACGCCGCTGTCGGAGATCAGCGAACTGATCGAGGGTGCCTGTGTGCGGATGGTCGCCACCTGACGCTCTGAGCCCTGAGCCCTGATCCCTGGCCCCTGAGCCACCCTGCCGTTTCCAGCCCCCGGACCTCCGCCGGGGGCTTTGTGCTGCCCGGGTTCGAGGCCGCGCCGATGGCATGGGCGGTCGTGGTGCCGGTCGTGGTGCACGGACTCTTGTCAGCCGTGTTTCTCCGGGATTACCATCCAAACTGAATTGAACTTGACTCAGGTTGATCTGAGGCCCTGGCGAAAGGCCGCCAACTGAAAGGGCGCACTCATGGCGTTGCGCGCATATATGGCCGGCATGGACAGCCGCCATCCGGAACGGACGCTGGACCTGCTGGAACCCGACTTCCGATTCCTCATCGCCCTGCCGGGCCGTGAGGTCACCGGCACGTCCAGGGAGGACTTCGCCGCGTACATCGCCGGCCGCAATCCCGTGGACCGGGCGCACGAGATCCTGCGCCACAGCCGGGACGGCGACGTCGAGACCGTGTACGGAGTGGTGACGGAGGGCGGACGGTACACCGGCTCCTTCCTCTCGGCCGCGGTGATCTCGCCCGGCGGGCTGCTGGCGCGCTACCAGTCCTTCTTCACCACGTCGTTCGAGCTGGTCGACTGGGCCCGGCCGGACGACAGGAGCCGGGCATGACGGACACCCCGACCGCGGCCCCCTTCCTCACCGCGTGGTTCGAGATCCTCGACGGCGATGAGCCTTCCCGGATCCTCGACCTGATCAGCGACGACTTCTCGCTGTCCATCCTGTTCTCGACCGGCGACGGCAACGCCACCGACTTCGCCGGGGACCGCGCCGCCCTGGTGGGCTACCTCGAACAGCGTGAGAGGGGCACCCGCACCCACCATCTGCTGTCGGCAACCACGCTCGGCCAGGACGAGCTCTTCCTGGGCGAGGTACGGCGCGCCGGTGTCCCCGAGGCCAGCTTCGTCGCCGCCGGGCGGGTGAACGGCGAAGGACGGCTGGAGCGCCTGCTGATCGGGCGCTCGTCCGAGATCCGCTTCACCTGACCGAAGGTCCGTCGGACCGATCGCCCACATTCCCTCGACCCCGTGCGGAGCACTGTCATGTACAACCTTGTCCTGCTGGCGGCCCGGCCCCCGGAGTGGACGCACGAGCGGTTCATCGCGTGGTGGCGTGGCGACCACGCGGAGCTGACCTGTCGCCTGCCCGGGCTGCGTGCCTGGCGGCACACCGAGATCGATGCCGCTCTGGAGCCGCGCTCCGAAGGCTGGGACGGGATCTCCGTGCTCGGCTTCGACTCCCCTGAGGACCTGAAGAAGGCCCTCGCGAGCCCCGAGTGGGCCGATGCCGTCGCCCAGGTCGGCGACATGAAGGGCCGCCGCATCGCGGTCATGGGGCACGAGGCGGAGATGTTCACCGCCTGAGGCCGCCCGACACGGAGTTCGGCACAGCGCAGCGAGGGGCAGGATGCGACAGGTAGTGCGGGAGTTCCAGCAGAGGGCGGACGAAGCCGACTTCGTCGCCGTGATCGACGACTTCGGCAGCCATACGGCCCGGCAGCTGCTCGACGAGGCCACGCGGCTGGCCGGAGCGCTCTCCGCCGGTACGGCCGACGGAGCGGTCGGCACCGTTCTGGTCCAGGCGGACAACTCATGGCGCACCGTGGCCGCCACCCTTGCCGTGGGCCTGGCGGGCGGGGATGGCGGGGTCATCGCGCTGATCAACCGGCACACCACCGCTGCCGAGTCCGCTGCCGCCTGGGAGGACATCCGCCCGGACGCCGTCGTCGCCGAGGCCTCGGTGATGGACGAGTGGGCGGTGCGGACACGGCTGCCCGGCCCGGCGCGGACGGTGCTCGACGGCTGGACGTGCCTGTCCACACCCCACAGGCGTGAGGTGTCGCGGTGGTCGGGTGGCGTCCTGATCGGCCTGACCTCCGGGTCGACCGGGCGGGCCAAAGGCGTCGTACAGTCCGAGCGGGCCCTGCGCTATGCCGCCACGACCACCATCACCGTCAACGGCCTGTCGCCGGGCGACGCCGTTGCCGCGATCGTGCCGCTGTCGTCGACGGCGGCGTACTGCTTCGGGGTCTACCTCTCCCTCCTGCTGCGCGGGCCGCTCGTCATGACGGGGAAGTGGGACAGGGCGGTCGCACTGCGGCGGATGGCCGACACCGGCGTCAGATGGACCATGTGCGTACCGACCATGGCGCTGCAGATGGGCGCGGAGGCGGCCGGCTCCGGCATCCTCCGGGGCGTCCGGTCGATCACTGTCGGCGGCGGGCCGATGGACCGCGGAGCCCTGGCCCGCGCCGAGCGGTCCCTGGGCACGAAGATCCTCCGTGTCTTCGGCATGTCCGAGTGTCTGGGCCACACCTCGCCGAGCCCCGACGACGCCGAGGAGATCCGGCTCGGCAGAGACGGCCGCCCCTTTCCGGGGACGGACCTGCACGCGCTCACCCCCGACGGTCAGGTGGCCGGCACCGGTCTGACCGGCCGGGCACATGTGCGCGGCCCTTCCCTCTTCCTCGGCTATGCCCGTGACGGGAAGGCCGATCCGCCGGTGCTGACCGAGGACGGCTATCTGTCCACCGGCGACCTGCTGATGGCCCACGAGGACGGCACCGTCACCATCATGGGCCGCGAGAAGGACATCATCATCCGAGGTGGCCGCAACATCGACATCACCGAGATAGAGCGCGCGGTCGCCGGCCACCCGCGGGTGGCCAGGGTCTGTGTCACGCCGGTCCCCGACGATGTCCTCGGCGAACGCGTGGCGCTGCTCGTCGTCACCGAAGACGGCGGCGGTATCGACCTGGCCGAGGTGACCGGCCACCTGGAGAGCGCCGGTCTGTCCAGGACCAAGTGGCCGGAGTACGTGTACGGCATCGAGGAGCTGCCCCAGACGAAGGTCGGCAAGCTCGACCGGGGCGGGGCCCGGGACCTTGCCGTCAGGCTGCATGCCCGTGGGGCCGACCGGCCCTGACGAGTCAGCGCATGCGCGGGCGGTGCCGCCAGGCATGTCACCCGGCGTGACCCAGGCCGGCACACCAACGAGGAGGATCATGACAACGCGGTTCGGCCAAGGCCCGTGGGCGGCTTCCGGAATCCAGACGGTACAGCCCGGGGTGCACCGCGTGCCCCTGCCGCTTCCGGGTGACGGCCTGCACGCCGTCAACGTCTACCTCCTGGAAGACCTGGCCGACGACGGCCGCATCGTCATGATCGACGGCGGCTGGGCGATCCCCGAGGCGCGCAAGGCGCTCGAGGAGGCCCTGGGCGCCATCGACCGTGACCCCCTCGACATCAGCCACATCCTGGTCACCCACATCCACCGCGACCACTACACGCATGCGGTGGAACTGCGCCGGTCGCTGGGCTCGCGCGTCTACCTCGGCGCGGGGGAACGCCCGGGCCTGGAGATGCTCGACCGACTGCGCAGCGACCAGCCCGTCGGCTCACTGCGGACCCTGCGTGCGGCGGGAGCCGGGGAGCTCGCCGACCGTATCGAGGCGATGGACCACGGCGGCTACGACCCAAGGGTGTGGGAGGCCCCCGATCGCTGGCTCGGCGCCGGGACCCTCCGCTTCGGCCACCGCGAGCTGCGTGTCGTACCCACTCCCGGACACACCAAGGGCCATGTGGTCTTCCTGGACGAGCAGCGGGGGCTGCTGTTCTCCGGGGATCACGTCCTGCCGCACATCACCCCGTCCATCGGCTTCGAACTGGCCGAGCCCGGTGGCCGTCCGCTCGCCGACTATCTGAACTCGCTGCGGCTGATGACCCGCTACGCCGACGCCCGCCTGCTGCCCGCGCACGGACCGGTGGCCGACAGCGCCCACACCCGGGTCGCCGAGCTGCTTGTGCACCACGACGAACGGCTGGCCAGGAGTCTGGCGGCGCTGGGCGAGGACACGCTCGACGCCCACGAGGTGGCGCACAAGCTCGCATGGACGCGCCGCGCAGTGCCGTTCGGCGAGCTGAGTGCCTTCAACCAGATGCTCGCCGTCAATGAGACGGCCGCGCACCTGGATGTTCTGGTGCTGCGGGGGCGGGCGACGGTGGCGTTCGCCGGCGGAGTCAACCAGTACACGCGCGTACGGTGACCGTACGGGCGCAGCCAAGCGCGGGTGGTGCCGCGGGTCGGGCGCCTGCTCCGGGGCTCCGAGGTGCTCGGGAGCTGAACCCCTCCCGGAGGTCCATCCTCACCGCAGCCCGGCTGTCCTCTCACCGCGCCGAGTCGAAGCGTGAATCCGTGATGCCGCTGCTTCAGGAGACGCGCGGAAGGACACGTGCCGCGAACTGCCGGACGGCATCCAGCACGCCCATGCCTTGGTGCGCCACTCCGGGCACGATATCGAGTGTGACGTCGATGCCCAGCTCGGTGTAGTTATCACGCAGGGCGGTGATGCGCTCCACACGGGTGTGGCCGACGGCGTCGGCGCCGTCCATCCAGTTGGAGTCGCCCGGGTTGTTGATTTCCCAGGTCTCGGTGTCCTCCGCTCCGACCACCATGTGCACCGGCACCTTGCGGATCTCCTCCAGCCGGACGGGGGTGCCGAAGCGCTCCTCGAAGCCCGCCGTGCCCAGCCACCATTCGCGGTCGGGATCGATCAGCGTGACTCGGCCCGGGGCGCCGATGGACACTGCGCAGAGCCGGTCGGGGTGCAGATACAGAAAGCGGTGCGCGAACTGGCCACCGCCCGAGAAGCCCTGCAGCAGAAAGCGCTCGGTGTCGATGGTGAACCGTTCCCCGGCCTCGGCCACGATCGCGAGCAGCACCTCGTCGTACCGGATGCCGCGGTACTCGATGAACTTGAAGTTGTGCAGGTCGTCCGGGTCCCCGATGCCCGCCGGGAACAGCGGGGCGAGCACGGCGCAGCCGTGTGCTTCAGAAAACTCGGCCATCGCGTCCCGGTACTGGGCCGCGGTGCGTCCGGTGCCGTGCTGGATCACCATCAGGGGCAGCGGTGTGCTGGTGGTCTCGTGCACGGACGGGATGTGCAGACAGTATGAGAACCGCTGGTCGTGCTGCGACGCGAACACGGTGGTGGAGCCGGTGCGGTAGAACGCCTTGGTGGTCTTGACGCGGGGGGTCACGTATCGCTTCCTTCTGCCGTTGCGGGTCTCCGCAACGATCAGCAACGGCCGCATACGGACTCAAGATGATTGCCGCACGAGCGTCAATAGTTGTCGATCCGCCGTCCTCCCGTGGCAGCATCCGACAGTCAGCGATGCAGCGCGGCGAGCAGATCGACGCCCAGATTGCGCACAGCCTCCTCGTCCAGCTGGTAGTGCACCCGCGCGCCCTGCCGGTGGGTGTGCACCATTCCGGCTTCCCGGAGCTTGCGCAGATGGCGTGACATCTGCGGGGGAGTCATCTCGAACTGGGTGGCCAGCTCGGTCGTCGTCATCGACTGCCGCAGCAGCGCGCGGCACAGCCGGATACGCAGCGGCTCGTCCAGTGCGCGCAGTCCGCGCACCACCGTATCCAGGGCGGGCTGCTCCGCGCCCGCCCCGTCGCGCACCGGGTACTGCACCACGACCGGATATCCGGGGTAGTGCTTGACGGCCAGGTGCGGGTTGATGTGCAGCGAAGGCACCAGCAGGCAGGGGGTCTCGGCGAGGCTGGCGCGCGCGTTGTACAGCTTGTCGAAGACCACTCTGGGCGGGTCCTGCTCCAGTCGGGCCGTGGGGAATCCGGCCAGGACCCGGGCGCCGTACCGGGCCTGTTCATGGGAGCGGACCCGCGCGTCAGCTTCCAGGATGCCGCGCAGCCGGGTCCATTCCGCTTCGAAGACCTCCTCGGCCACGGCGGACAAGAAGGCGGTGAGGGCGTCGCGGAATCCGGACGGATCGGCCAGCAGGCGCACGCCCAAGGCGAACCGGCGCTCGGAGAGCTGCCGCACTCGGGCCAGGAACCCCTCCGGCGAGCGGGTGCCCTGTCTGGCGCCGGACCACGGGCCATGGCTGTTCTTGCCGACGAGGGCCTGCTCGGTCATCTCCGTGAACGTCTTCTCATCCAGCCGCGTCACCTCCGCCAATTCCTCCTCCAGGTCACGCTCCGGGCCCGCGGTGAGCGGCAGCAGGTAGCGGGCGCGGAACGCGCCCCACAGCGGCGCCCACCGCGCGGCCCGCTCGAGCAGCCGCTCGTCCGCGCCCTGCAGCACCGCGCCCACCCAGCGCCGACTGGCCGGATGGTGGCGTGGGCCGTCCAGTGCGTGCAGACACGCGCACAGCTCGGCGAGCGGGGAAAGTCGGGTGCTGATGCGGAACTCCGGGGCGGGCCCCAGTTCGATCACGACGGGCATTCGGGCAGCGTCGGTCATTGACGCCTTTGAGTCAATCGTCTTGTGGGTGCCGGACGAGGCCGCGAAGCTCCGAGCCTCGTTCCCCTTCTCACTCCCCGCTCACCTGTCCTCCGTCCTCCGCCCCCTCCGTCCTCCGCCCCCCTCGGTCCCCCGTCCCCTCTCGGCAACGGAGCATCCCTCATGCCCCCACTTCTCAGAAGCGGCCCACGCCTGGCTCTGGTCGTCACCATGGCGGCCACCGTGAGCACCGCCTGCACCATCGGTTCCCTGGACGATTCGGGTACGGCCGTCGGCTATCCCTCACGCGGTCTGTCGATCCTGGCCCCCGGCAGCGTCGGCGGCGGCTGGGACGCCCGGGCGCGCGGTATGAGCTCCGCGCTCACCTCCTGCAAGATCATCGACGAGGACGTCACGGTCACCAACGCCCCTGGCGCGGGCGGCACGATCGGGCTCGCCCGGATGGCAGGGCGCGGTGGCGATCCGTACCAGCTGATGACCATGGACACCGTCACCATGACCGGTGGCGCCATCCAGAACCACTCCCCGGTGAAGCTGTCCTCGCTCACTCCCGTGGCAGGGCTGACGGTGAGCACGAGCGCGATCGTGGTGCCGGCCAAGTCGCCGTTCCGTGACCTCGCCTCGGTGCTGGCCGCCATGCGGAAGGACCCCAAGGGGACCTCGTGGGTGGGCGGCTCGCTGGGCGGCCCGGACCACATCAGGGTGGCATCCTTCGCCAAGGCCGAGGGCGTCCCGGCGAACAAGGTCACCTATGTGCCCACCGGTGGCGGCGGGGAAGTCCTCAACCTGCTGCTGAGCGGGGCCTCGAAGGTCGGCCTGTCCACGCTGACGGAGGTCCGTCCCCAGATCGAGGCCGGAAAGCTGCGAGTCCTCGCGGTCACCGGCGACGCCGCCCCCAAGGGCATCGACGCTCCGACGCTCGCCGAACTCGGCTACGCGGACGAGAGCGTGGAGACCGTCGGCGGGATCATGGCCCCGCCGGGGATCAACGACGACGAGCAGCAGGCGATCGTATCGCTGGTGAACCGGATGCGGCAGACCTCGTGCTGGAAGCGGACGTTGGAGCAGAACGACTGGAAGGGTGTATGGGTGCCGGGGAACAAGTTCGGTGCTCTGATCGAGAAGCAGCAGCGCCAGGTCGGCCAGGCCCTCAAGGCAGTGGGGCTCGGATCATGAGCGCGCGGAACCCGGCGGGCGGGCCGGAGTCGGCCGGCGGTGCGCCCGAGGTATCCGATGCGACCCGGCAGGGGACCGGAACGGGTGACCTTGTCGGGACCGGCGAGCGGCCGTGGGGGCCGAGGATTGCCGCGCTTCTCTTCCTCGCGGCCGGCGTGGCCGTGCTGGGCTGGGCCTTCGCCATCCCGAAGGCGGGCATCGAGCAGGACGTGGGCCCCCGGGCGTTCCCCTTGCTGGTCGGTGCGGGGCTGTGCGTATCGGCCGTGGTCGCCGTCGTCCAGGCCTTCCGCGACACCGACCCCGCGCAGACCGAGCAGGCGCGCGAGGAGGCCAGGCTGACCGAGTGGCGCCCGGTCGCGGCCCTGCTCGCGCTGCTGGTCTGCTATCTGTTCGCGCTGGAGCCGTGCGGCTACTGGCAGTCGACCGCCGTGCTCTTCACCCTGGTCGCGCGGGTGCTCGGCAGCCGCCGGACCCTGCGCGACGCCCTGATCGGCCTGGTGCTGGCCCTGGCCGTGTACTTCCTCTTCGACCGTCTGCTGGGCATACATCTGCCGCCCGGCATCGTCCGATTGGCATTCTGACATGGGTGTGCTCAACGACCTCGGCGGCGGTTTCGCCAACGCGTTCAGCCCGATGCACCTGCTGCTGGCGTTCGCGGGCTGCACGCTCGGCTCGCTGGTCGGCGTGCTGCCCGGCCTGGGCCCCGCCACCACGGTGGCGCTGCTGCTCCCGCTCACCTTCGTCTTCGACCCCACCGGAGCGCTGGTGCTGTTCGCCGGGATCTACTACGGCGGCATGTACGGAGGCTCCACCACGGCCATTCTGCTGAACGTGCCCGGGGAGACGGCGTCGGTCCCCACGACCCTGGAGGGCCATCCGATGGCCAAATCCGGGCGGGCCGGGGCCGCGCTCGCGACGGCCGCCATCGGCTCGTTCGTGGCCGGCACCATCTCCACCGTCGCCATCACCTTCATCGGCCCGGGCATGGCCCAGATCGCCGAGAAGATCCAGCCGGCCGAGTACTTCGCCGTGATGGTGCTGGCCTTCGCCACGGTCACCGCGGTCGTCGCCGACGCCCCGGCACGCGGGCTGTGCAGCCTCTTCCTCGGCCTTGCCATCGGGCTCGTCGGCATCGACAGCCTCACCGGTCAGGCGCGCTACACCTTCGGGGTGCCGGAACTGTACGACGGGATCCAGATCGTGGCCGTCGCCGTGGGCCTCTTCGCGATCGGGGAGGCCCTGTACACCGCGGCCAGGATGCGGCGGGAGCCCGAGCAGGAGATGCTCCCGCTGGGCGGCAAGATCGGTATGAGCCCCGAGGACTGGCGGCGGTCCTGGAAGCCATGGCTGCGGGGCACGGCGATCGGCCTGCCGATCGGCGCGCTGCCCGCGGGCGGTGCGGAGATCCCCACTTTCCTCAGCTACAACCTCGAACGGCGGCTGTCCCGGCACAAGAAGCAGTTCGGCAAGGGCGCCATTGAGGGGGTGGCCGGTCCCGAGGCCGCCAACAACGCCGCGTTCTCCGGGGTGCTGATGCCGCTGCTGACACTGGGCATCCCCACCTCCGCAACGGCCGGCGTGCTGCTGATCGCGTTCCAGATGTACAACGTCCAGCCGGGCCCGCAACTGTTCGACACCCAGCCGGGGCTGGTCTGGACGCTGATCGCCAGCCTCTACATCGGCAATTTCATGCTGCTCCTGCTCAACCTGCCGCTGATCCCGCTGTGGGTGAAGCTCCTGCGGCTGCCCCGTCCGCTGCTCACCGCGGGCATCCTGGTCTTCGCCGCACTGGGCGTGTACGCGCTCTCGCAGAACGCGGTCGACCTCGGGATCGCGGTGCTCTTCGGAGTCCTGGGCTTTGGAATGCGGCGCACCGGATATCCCGTCGCCCCACTGATCCTCGGAGCGGTGCTGGGCCCGATGGCGGAGACTCAGTTCCGCCGCACACTGGTCTTCAGCGAGGGGGACTGGACGGTGCTCCTGACCCGCCCGCTCTCTGCGGCGATCCTCTGCCTGGCAGCGGTTGCCCTGGTCGGCCCGATGGTCGCGCGCAGGCTACGGCGCCGACCGGTGTCGTCTTCCTGAAGGCGGCACCGGACGACCGGTGACATGTGGCCGGCGCCGGGAGACAGTGAACACGATCCCTCCGCGCAGTTCATACGGACTGCGCGGAGGGATCTTCATGTCGCCGTCGGCCCTGGTCGGCTATGCGTGCGCTTCGGCGGCCTCGGTGACAAAACGAGGGAGTTCCGTGGTCACGAAATCCAGCAGCGGCTCGATGTGCGGCGGCGGATGACCGGCCTGCGCGAAGGGCACACGCTCGCGTACCAGCTCGAACAGCGCCCCGGTGCCGGCACCGAGTGGGGTGCGGCCACGGAGTTCTGCGGCTTGTGCCGCGACAAGGAGCTCCATCGCGGCTATCGAGCGGCACAGCCCCACCAGTTCGGCGGCACGCCGTCCGCCGAGTGCCGCCATGCTCGCCCAGTCCATGTTTCCGTTCGAGTGGCTGGAACTGGAGAGTTCACCGACAAGCGGAACCGTGAGCAGCCGCGCCTCAGAGGTGATCGATTTATGGAACAGAGCGACTCCGTTGAAACCCGTCGCGCCGACCCCGTCCTCTTCGACAAGACCGGCCGAAAGGCCCGACCAGAATGAGTCCGTCATCTTCGCAAGTCGCTCAGTCGAACTGGTCACCACGGGTGAGAAGGCCAGTCTGGCGAAATCGAGCGCCATGGTGAGTGCCACCATGTCGAAATTGGCGGCCGCCACCAGACGGTTCTCGTGCTGCGACACCACCGGATTACATTGCGCCGCATTGAGCTCGATGGCGACTTGCCCCCTGGCGTGCGCAAGACTGTCTGCCGCGGCGCCGTGTATGAGAGGAATCGAGCGAAAGCAGAGCGGGTCCTGCAGATGACGCGGTCCGCCCTGCTGCCACAGATAGCTTCCCTCCAGATATGCCCGGACGCGCCGACCGTGTGTCTGGAGTCCGGAAAACGGGCGCGAGGTGAGCGCCGCCTCCGTCACGATCGACGGGTTGGCCGCATATCCCTCCATGCTCAGCGCGCTCACCAAGGTGAACGAATCCAGAAGCGCGATCAGGTCGGCGAGCGCCAGAGCGCCCAGTGCTGTGGAAAACGCACTGGAATTGACCAGCGCCAGGCCCTCTCCCGGCATGAGATCCATGTCCTCGAACAGCCCCAGCGCCAGGTCTGACATCGATGACATGTCGCTTTGCCCCATGGAACCCCGGAGGTGCACCGCGACGGTTCGACGGCTGTTGAGCGCATCGACGAGAACGCGAGCAAGCTCGGGCCGAACCCCCGGGGAACCGCTTGCCATGGCATTGAGCAGAATCACCATGGTGGCTCGTACGGTGTCCTCACCCGCGAGCGGGCCATGGCCGACATGGTGCGTCCGCAGTATACGACGGTTGAATTCCGCGAGATGTCGATGCTGAAGTTCAAGACCGGTCTTGGCGCCCACACTGGTGGTCAATCCGTAAACGCGGTCGCCCCGCTTTACGGAATCGTCCACGATTCGCCTCGTGCACCGCATCAGCTCCTCGACCGAAGGTCCCAACTCGACAGGTGCGTGGTGACGCGCCACCGCCACCACATCCTCGATGGTCAGTTGGCTACCAGATATCTCCACAGCGAGCAGCATGACAGCCCTTCAGAAGCTACCGGAATCAGTGCATTCAATCTACATGGAGAAATGTGAAGCGACGCCCGTTTGTCCAGGACTCGCACTCGTGCAGCGCTTCATGGGCGAGTTAATCCGCGGTATCAGAACGCCGGTGGTGACGACCTTGAGAACAGCATCGGTCATCAGCAGGGTGTCGGTGCGGCCGTAGCGGCGTACCCGCGTGGTGCGTCAGGTGGCGGTGGCCGCAAGGTCAGCCGGGGTTCCCAGCCGTGTGAGGGCCGGAAACGGTGTCACCCTATGCGACCTGCTCGTATTCGTGGATGAGGCCACCGAGCCGATCATGCCGGGAGGCTGCTGCGCTGTCGCTGGCTGACCGCGGTTCAGGGGCGATGCCACGTGAGTCGGGCACACTGGCCGGGGTCGGGTCCGCCGTTCTGTCTCCAACCTGTGTTGTTCCTAGAATGGCCGGGTGGAGGACATTGACGCGATCGCGGCGCTGCAGGATCCGGTGCGGCGTCGCCTGTACGAGTACGTGGCGGCGCAGGGCCGCGAGGTCGGGCGCAACGAGGCCGCCGAGGCGGCCGGGGTTGCGCGCACGCTCGCTGCGCACCATCTGGACAGGCTGGCCGAGGTCGGGCTGCTGGAGAGCGGCAGCCGCCGTCTGTCGGGCCGCTCGGGGCCGGGGGCGGGCCGTCCTGCCAAGGTGTACACGCGGGCGCGGGCGGAGCTGTCGGTGTCGCTGCCCGCCCGCGACTACCGCACTGCCGCCGTGCTGCTCGCTGAGGCGGCCGAGCAGGCCGGGCTGGATGCCGGGCTGTGTGCGGCGGCGCGCCGCCGGGGTGAGGTCCTGCGTGGCTCGGCGGCGCCCTGCGGCGGTCTTGAGGAGGCCATGGAGATGCTGGCCGCCCGCGGTTACGAACCACACCTGGAAGGCGCCGAAGACGCCGAAGGCGTCAAAGGGGTGTCGGGGGTGGCCGCGAGTGTCGTGCGTCTGCGCAACTTGTGCCGTTCGGAAACTCATCGCTGCTGCTCGGGGGTGGTCTGGCGCGTCATCACAGTCTGCTGGAACCCTGTCCGGGTGATCGTTTCGCTCGTATACCAGGTGACTCGGAAACTGCTCGCGGTCCCGGCGGTGCTGCTGCGCCGGGACACAGCCAAGAACGCGGAATTGCTTGTGCTGCGGCACGAGAACGCGGTGCTGCGCAGGCAGCTCACGAGGTCGGTGCGCTACGAGCATGCGGATCGGCTGTGGTTCGTAGCGCTGTCCTCGCTGATCCCCCGGCATCGGTGGGCGCAGGTGTTCCCGGTGACGCCGGGGACGCTGCTGGCGTGGCACCGCCAGCTGATCGTCCGGAAGTGGGACTACAGCAAGCGTCGGCGCAGGCCCGGGAGACCTTCGACGGCGGGTGTGGTGAAGGCTCTGGTGCTGCGGCTCGCCAGGGAGAATCCGCGTTGGGGCTGTCGACGAATTCAGGGTGAACTGGTCCGGCTCGGACACCCGGTCGGCTCGACAACGATCTGGCAGATCCTTACCGCGGCGGGCATCGATCCAGCCCCACGCCGCAGCCGTCCGACATGGCACGATTTCCTGACCGCGCAAGCCGAGTCCATCATCGCCTGCGACTTCGTCCACATCGACCTGGTCGATCTGCGCCGGGTGTACGCGCTGGTGTTCCTCGAGCACGGCACACGCCGGCTGCACATCGCGGGAGTGACCGCCCATCCCACCGGGCCCTGGACGGCGCAGCAGGCGAGAAACCTCGCCGTCGAGTTGGGGGTTCGATTGAACTCTCTGCGTTTCTTGCTCCGCGACCGGGACGCGAAGTACACCGAGTCCTTCGACGCGGTCTTCGCAGCCGACGACATCCAGGTCATGAGGACCGCACCGCGGACCCCACGGATGAACGCGCACTGCGAACGTGTCATCGGCACCCTGCGCCGCGAGGCCCTCGACCACCTCCTCATCTGGAACGAGACGCACGCTCGGCAGGTCCTCGATGCCTACACTCAGCATTACAACGGTCATCGCCCACACCAGGCTCGCGGACAGCTCCCTCCCCTCGCCCAGGAGCACCCGACGTCCATGGTCGGCCCGTCCACTCACCGGGTTCTGCGCACCCGAATACTCGGCGGCGTGATCAACGAGTACAGATACGCCGCCTGACCAGGGGCGACGGGTTTCCGAACGGCACAGGGAAACAGAAAAATCGCGGAACTCTACACTGAGCGTGAGCCTTGCGCGAACAAGTGCGCTGGCCTGGTGAAGGATCTGAAGGTCTCTTGGAGCTACAAATGGAACGGCGCAGATCGCTCGACGACGGAGGCAATTCGCGCGCAGACTAATAGAAATCTGGCATCTGTGATACGTGAACTACTTAGTTCTCCCTAGCTTTGTGATGTTCAATCGGCGCTCGATGGCATGCGAGCGTCGGACTGTCGGGTCTGGACGCGAAGGAAGCCGATGCAGAATGTAAGCGGCGACGGTAAGCCGACTTTCTCCCTGGTTCGATTGACTGGCTCACCGGGATCCCCGAAACCTGCAGTTCAATTTTCCTTGGAGGTTCCAGTGGGCTCTGTGGGCGAGGTGTACCGAGCCTCGGAATACCTTGAAAGTGTTACTATCGGAGACCATGGAGAATTTTTGAAGTTCGGTTCGACTGGAATGTTCGGTAGCATTCTCCTCGATCCGCGAAGCGGCCGAGTCATGGAAGCGGGCAGAGATCTGGCCTCGGTAAATCTCGTTAACACGTCGCTTGAACGCTTCACCTCCTGCATTCGAGGGTTTATCGAATGCTTCCCGTTCTATTCCAGGGATTCTGACAATGATGAGTGGGAGTGTGCGGCGGGTAAAGTGGAGGAACTGGTGTGTCGGCTCGATGTCGAGGCATATCGCGAAGATAGCTTTTGGTTTGAAGTCAGGTGGTCCGTTGCGACAGGAGACTTCGCAACGGAGGACTTGGCTTGATTATGGAAGCCTAGCCTCGCTAGGACTTGCTGAGGGTCGTGTTGGCTGCGAGGGAAGAAGGGCTTCCCTTGAAGAAGCGTATCGGGTCCTGTCCCGCTCGGAATCACGATTCTGGGCGTGACCTGCGAGCTTTTCCGTCAGAGCCCGCACAGCATCTGGGACGATGCTTCGTTGGCGCTGTCGATCGTCACCGCGCTGGCCAGGAACCTGGTCATGGTGCCCACCGTCGTGCTGCGCAGACGCGTGGCCAAGGACGCGGAGGTGTTGGCGCTCCGGCATGAGAATGCAGTGCTGTGCCGTCAGACCGCGCGGGTCAGGTACGAGCCAGCCGACCGGATCTGGCTGGCCGCGCTGTCGCGCCTGGTCCCTCGCGCTCGCTGGCGCCGTCTGGGAGATCCTGAACGCTGCCGGCATCGACCCTGCCCCTCAACGCTCCGGCCCCACTTGGCGCCAGTTCCTCTCCGCCCAGGCCCACGGCATCATCGCCACCGACTTCCTGCACCTCGACACATCTTCATAGAACACGGCACCCGACGCGTTCACCGCGCCGGCGTTACCGCCCACTGTGCCGTTCGGAATCTCGTCGCTGCTGGTCAGGTGGCGTATCTGTACTCGTTGATTACGCCGCCGAGTATTCGGGTGTGCCGGAGCCGGTGAGTAGTCGGAGCGCTCATGGGCTTCGGGTGTTCGTGGGCGAGGGGAGGGAGCTGTGCCCGGGCTTGGTGTGGGCGATGACGGTTGTAGTGCTGGGCGTAGGCGTCGAGGATCTGTCGGGCATGGGTTTCGTTCCATATGAGCAGGTGGTCGAGGACCTCGCGCCGCAGGGTTCCGATGACCCGTTCGCAGTGTGCGTTCATCCGGGGCGTTCGAGGCGCTGTCGGTACGACCTCGATGTCATCGGCCGCGAAGACTGCGTCGAAGGACTCGGTGTACTTCGCGTCCCGGTCGCGAATCAGGAAGCGCAGCGACTCCACCCGCACACCCAGCTCGATGGCGAGGTCTCTCGCCTGTTGCACCGCCCAGGGCCCGGTGGGATGGGCTGTCACGCCGGCGATGTGCAGTCGGCGTGTGTCGTGCTCAAGGAACACCAGCGCGTACACGCGGCGCAGGTCGATCAGGTCGACGTATAGGAAGTCGCAGGCGATGATGGACTCGGCTTGCGCGGTCAGGAACTCGCGCCACGTCGGGCCTCCCCGGCGTGGGGCTGGATCGATGCCCGCCGCTGTGAGGATCTCCCAGACCGTCGTCGAGCCGACCGGGTGTCCGAGCCGGATGAGTTCGCCCTGGATCCGTCGGCAGCCCCACCGCGGATTCTCCTTGGCCAGCCGTAGCATCAGCGCCTTCACCACACGGGCGGTCGGCGGTCTCCCGGGCCTGGCCCGGCGCTTGCTGTGGTCCCATTTCCGAGCGATCAGCCTGCGGTGCCATGCGAGCAGCGTCGCGGGCGTCACCGGGAACGCGTTCGCCCACCGGCACCAGGGGATCAGCGACGACAGCGCCGCGAACCACAGCCGATCCGCCGGCTCGTACCGCACAGGCCTCGTGAGCTGTCTGCGCAGCACCGCGTTCTCGTGTCGCAGCACAAGCAGTTCCGCATCCTTGGCCGCATCCCGACGCAACAGCAACGCCGGGAACGCGAGCAGCTTCCGAGCCACCTGGTACACCAGAGAGACGATCACCCGGACAGGGTTCCAGCAGACCGTGATGGAACGCCAGACCCGCTCCGAGCAGCAGCGATGAGTTTCCGAACGGCACAGGTTCATCGAGGACGTGTGGGGCCAATTCGACGACGATCACACTCGCCCCGGCGCCCCGCTGTTCCCGAGCGAGCGGAAGAACACCGACGGCTCCGCCTGCCGGGTCGGCGACGACGCCCTGCGCAACAGGCTCGACAACGCGGTCCAGGCTCATCTGCCGGGATGGACGGACAGGTTGACGCCGCACGTCCTGCGGCATTTCTGCGCGTCCCGGCTGGGCCTTGGCGTGGTGCACCAGCCACTACCACGCTATTCCGCGCTGCGCGGCGGTAGCCGACGTGTGATCCGGCCGAACAGCTCCGTCAGCGGTTCGCCGACGTCCTGGCCGAACTCGGTCAGTCCGTAGGTGACCTGGGGCGGCGTCGTCGGCTCGACCTCCCGCCAGACCAGGCCGTCCTGGACCAGTGCGCGCAGGGTCTGGGCGAGCATCTTCTCGCTGATGCCCTGGATGCTCTCACGCAGCTCGTAGAACCGGAGGGCGTTGCTCCGCAAGGAGATCAGAACCCAGATGCCCCACCGGCTGGTCACGTGGTCGACAACATCGCGCGCGGGGCAGTCGGTGTGAAACACGTCATACCGCTTCTGCGGGTCGGTCTGGGTGAGGTGCGCGCTTTCCGTCATGTGATGAGCTTACCCAGGGGTATGTCCTTACCAAAAGTTAGCCCCGCTCTTAGCGTCGTGGCCACAGACGACATCCGACAAGGAGCTGATCATGATCGTGGTGACCGGGGCTACCGGGAATATCGGCCGACCGCTGACGCAGGCGCTGGCCGACGCGGGCCAGGAGGTGACGGCTGTCTCACGACATAGGGCGGCGGTGCCGGGCGGGGTCCGCCAGGTGGCGGCCGACCTGGCCGATCCGGCCGGCCTCAGGCCCGCGCTGGCCGGGGCAAAGGCGCTGTTCCTACTGCTGTCCGGCGACCTGCACTCCGCTGGAGCCAACCCTGCGGACATCATCGGCGAAGCAGCGGCCAGCGGGGTCCGCCGGGTCGTCCTGCTCTCCACGCTGGGCGTGGTGACCCGGCCCTTCGGCCCGACGCGGATCGCGATGCGCGCGCTCGAGGACACGCTGCGCAAGTCCGGCCTGGAGTGGGCCATCCTGCGGCCGGGCGGCTTCGCCTCCAACGCCCTGTGGTGGGCCGAGTCCGTGCGCACGCAACAGGTCGTCGCCGCGCCCTTCGGCGACATCGGGGTGCCGATCATCGACCCGGCGGACATTGCCGCGGTCGCGGCGGCCTGCCTGCTGGGTGACCGGCACACCGGCGGCGTCTACGAGCTAACCGGCCCGGAGGTGATCACTCCGCGCCAGCAGGCGCAGGCCATCGCTGCCGCGCTGGGCTCACCGGTGAGGTTTCACGAGCTCACCCGCGACGAGGCCAAGGCCGCCATGACCCAGAGCATGCCAGCGGAGCTCGCCAACGACACCTTGGACATCCTCGGTTCCCCGAGCCCGGCCGAAGTGCGCGTCAGCCCGGACGTCCAGCGGGTCCTCGGCCGCGCCCCGCGCCCCTTCGCCGACTGGGCCGCCCGCAATGTCGCCGCGTTCCGCTGAGGCCGGTCAGCACCGCTTACTGGTGGACTCGCGTATTCAAGTGTCGCCAGTTCAGCGCTTGGGAGACGGGGCAGTGACTGTGCGCGTTCACCGGGAGGCAGGGGTTGCGTGCTGTCAGGGCCGCAGAAGCCTGACAGCAAGGAAGCACGGAGCCTGGTGGAGCTTGTTGTAGGCCGTTTCGTCGAGTTCTCGCAGGCCGGGCGTCGGGCGAGGCTCGATGAGTCTTTCAAGCATGAATCCGGCGACCAGCAGCTCGTTCAGGAACGTTTCCAGCGGCATGCGCTGGTAGTGGACTGCCAACGGCCCCCCGGCGAGCGGGAGGTCAACCCAGTCCTCGGCGTAGTACGAGCCACCGAATTTCCGCCAGTCAGCCGTCGGGTGGGTCGTCGAGACCAGCAGCCATCCCCCGGGACGCAGGACGCGTCGTAGGTCGCCGAGGAGACGCGGCCGATCGGCGATGTGGTGGAGCATCAATGCGCACATGACTCCGTCGAACGACGCGTCGTCGATGAAGTCAAGCGGCTTCTCCGCGTCGTGCATGCGCAGTTCGGCCCGGTCGCCCAATCGCTCCCGCGCGTGACTCAGCAGAGTTGCGCTGCCGTCGATTCCGACTACCTCGGCACCACCCGCCAGGAGTTCGGCCGCATAGTGCCCGGCCCCGCAGCCGACATCGAGAATCTTCAGCCCGGCAACATCCCCTGCAAGTGCGAGCATCGCAGGCCGGTCGGTGTGCGCGTTGTAGGGGCTGGTGTCGGCGTTCTTTGCGAAGTAATCGCCGACTTCGTCGTGGTAAGCGGTCTCTGCAGGCATCGTGACAGCATCGCGCTGGTGGCTGCCAACCGCGACCGGTTTTGTGCAACCGAGGGTGCGTCTGGTCAACGGCTGCCTCGACGTGGGTCTGATTGTGGTCGGCTCGTTTTCAGCTGTCGCCGGTCCCTCGGGGAACCCTGCGCTTGCCGAATACCTCGTCCGTGCAGGTCACGCGGCATGTCTGTATTCGTGGAGGATGCCGCCAAGGCGGTCGTGGCGTCGTATGTCGAGGTGGCTTAGCTTGTCCGGATCGTCGATTGGTGTCGGCAGTGGGTGTAGCGGTCGGGCGTTCGCGATGCCCTGGTGCGGTCGATGGGAGTTGTAGAAGTCCTCGAACTCTCGCAGGGCGTGGAGGAGGTGGTGCTGGTTCCAGATCAAGGTCCGGTCCAGGAGCTCGTGTCTGCCGGTCTGCACCCACCTCTCCATGATCGAGTTCATTCGCGGCATCTGGATGCCGCTGAGGACGACCTCGATCCCCGCGTCTTTGAGGACGTCATCGAACAGTCCGGGGAACTTCCCATCCCTGTCCCTGATCATGAACCGGGCCCGGCAGCCTACGTCCTCGAGATCCATGACCAGGTTCTTCGCAGCCTGGGTTACCCAGGAGGTGGTCGGGTGTGCGGTGGCGCCCAGGACCCGGATGCGGCGACTGCTGTGCTCGATCACCGCGAATATGTACATCCGCGCGCCGGACAGGGTGACCGTCTCAAAGAAGTCACAGGCCAGGAGGGCGCCGGCTTGGGAGCGCAGGAAGCTGGCCCACGTGCTGGAGCTCCGGCCGGGCGCCGGGTCGACGCCGGCGTCCTTGAGGATCTTCCAGACGGTCGACGCGGCCACTTTCACTCCCAGCACGAGCAGTTCGCCGTGCAGACGCCTGTAGCCCCAGTTCGGATTCTCTCTCGCCAGGCGCAGTACGAGAATCCGGATGGAGCGCACGGTACGAGGCCGACCGGGTCGCTTGGGTCGTGATGAGGCGGCATGCTGGCGTCTTGCGAGGTCGCGGTGCCAGCGCAGCACGGTGTCAGGACGTACGAGCAGTCGAAGACGCCGCAGAGCGGGGAACGGCATCCGGTGCAGCAGCGCAGCCAGGAGCGCCCGATCGCTCGGAGTGAACCGTAGTCGGGCATCGCCGAGTTGGCGTTCGAGCACCGTGATCTGATGACGGAGAGCCAGGATCCCCGCATCCTTGTCCCGGTCGCTCATCGGCAGCAGACGCAGCAGCGCGAACGCGTTGGTCACGCCCAGGTAGGCCAGTCGCAGCAGCACGGTCGATCATCATGATGCGTGAACCACCGACTACGCGAGAGCGCCTACCCGGGCGGCGAGGCCGACGACCGCCGGTCCCGATACAGGCCTCCGACCAGGGCGGATGACATTCTCGGCAAGCACAGGATGGACAGTAGCTTGCGCACGACCTTGTACACCAGTGAGACGGTCACGCGGACATGCTCTCAGCCGAGGCCGAATACCTGACGTCACCTGCTGCGACGACTTTCCGAGCTCCACAGGGTTCTGGCTGTCATGCCACCGAAGTCGCCGAAGCCCCCGTGACTCCCGGCTCACGGCAGATTCCCTGCTCGCTGCCCACCCCTGTAATCAACTCCGTTTGTTTCATTGACATCTCACTCAGAAGTCGTACGTTGGGAGCGCTCCCATGGCGCCTTTCCACTGGAAGGAGTTCCCCCCACATGCGCAAACAGAGCCCATTAACCGGGCGTTCCCGGTCGGCCCTCCGCCGGCCTCTCCAGGCGCTCGCCATGCTGTTCGCCGTGGTTGTCGGCGCACTGACCTGGTCGGCCCCCGCCCAGGCTCACGGCTCCGTCGTCGGCCCTGCCTCCCGCGCGTACCACTGCTGGGAAAGGTGGGGTAACGACCACATGAACCCGGCCATGCAGACCGAAGACCCCATGTGTTGGCAGGCCTTCCAGGCCAACCCCGACACCATGTGGAACTGGATGAGCGCGCTCCGCGACGGCCTCGGTGGCCAGTTCCAGTCGCAGACCCCCGACGGGACGCTCTGCAGCAACAACCTCTCGAGGAACGCCAGCCTGAACAAGCCCGGGCAGTGGAAGACGACCACCGTCGGCAACAACTTCTCGGTCCACGTGCACGACCAGGCGTCCCACGGTGCCGACTACTTCACGGCCTACGTGAGCAAGCAGGGCTTCGACCCCAAGACCCAGACCCTGGGCTGGGGCAACCTCGACTTCATCACGCAGACCGGCCGCTTCGGCCCGGCGACGGACTACACGTTCAACGTCAGCACCTCCGGCTACACCGGACACCACATCCTGTTCGTGATCTGGCAGGCCTCGCACCTCGACCAGGCCTACATGTGGTGCAGCGACGTGAACTTCGGCTGAGCAGGGGAGCGCCGCACGCGGCACCGGTCTCTGCCGGGCGCCGGTAACCCGCCGCCCGGCCGACCGAGCTCCGTCGGGGCAGGGGACCCATGTGGTCACCCTGCCCCGACGGGGCTCCCTTCGCTCCTGGCGTGAACGCGCCCGATCGCACGGCAGTCGCAGGGTAGCCGGCTCCCCACCGTCTCGTCGTACGACTCCAGCACTCAACGGCCATTGAGACTCCCAGACCGTGGAGGCGGCGATCTTGATTCCCAGCGCTGCGAGTTCGCCGCGGATCCGTCGATATCCCCATGAGGTGTTCTCCCCGGCCAGCGCAGGACCGGGGCGCGTATCGATCGGATGGTGCGTGGGCGTCCGCGTCGCCTGGGTACGCAGGATGCGGCATGGCGCCGTCGTATGCCGAGGGCTGACTTGTCTGGATCGTCGATCAAATGGGGCGACGGGTGCGAGGGCCGTCAGTGTGGAGAGTGCCACTATCACGTGAAGCCTGCCTGTGTGGGTGTCAGCTTTCTGTGGTGTGTGGTTGGGGCCATGTGGTCTGGGTGGCGTGGTCGTGGAAGTCGGCTCGCAGGGTCAGCTCGCCGCCGAGGGCGTGATGTAAGCGGCCATGGTGTCGATCTGCGGGGTGCTGGCTCCGTTTTCGATCTGGGCGATCCGGGCCTGGCTGACTCCCAGTTCCCGGGCCAGTGCCCGCTGGCTCATTCCTCGGCTGCGCCGGGCCTTTTTCAGGAATGCCCCCCAGATGTGGGTGGTGGTCTTGTCAGGCGGTGTCGCGTCGGTGTGCTTGGCCGGGTGTGTGGTGTGGTCCATGGTGGCCGTTGTCCTTGTCAGTCGACGCTGCCGCGTGGGGCGATCCACGGGTGGGGTTGTCCGGTCACTTTGGCGATGGTTTCGAAGTCCGCGTCGTAGTGCAGCAAGGTCAGTCCGCATAGTTCTGCGGTGGCGGCGGTCATCAGGTCGACTGCTCCTGGTCCCTGGTGCCAGCTTGTGGCGACGAGGAGGTCCTGTACCTGCCGGGCCCGGGTGAGTGCGCGGTCGGGTACGGGGGTCCAGCCGAAGGCGTCGTGGAGGTAGCGTTCCAGTACGGCCCGCTCGTCGCGGCCGCCGGTGGCGCGGACCAGTTCGAGTTCGGTGATCTCGCATACGCTCACGCGGCCCTCGTCCAGGATGCCCGCCCAGTGTCGTTCCACGGCGGGGGTGCGGAACAGGCGGTTGCAGGCGCTGGTGTCGATCAGAAAAGACGTGCTCACGCCGGGCGGGCCTCGCCGAAGGCGCCGCCCTCACCCGCGAGCTCGCTCAGCCGCTGCCGGGCCGCGCGACGCTGGTAGATCGCACCGACCGCAATATCCTGTGGGGCTCGAATAATCGTCGCTCCTGGTCAAGAGGCATATCTGTACTCGTTGATCACGCCGCCGAGGACGCGAGTGCGCAGGATTCTGCGGCTGGCTGGCTTCAGGACTGGAGGTGGTTGTCCGTGAGCTTGGGGAGGTAGTTGGCATCGGGCCCGGTGGGGGCGGTGCGCGTTGTAGTGCCTCTGGTACGTGGCCAGGACCTGGCGCGCGTGACCTTCGCCGAGGATGAGTATGTGGTCGAGGACTTCTCGGCGGAGGGTGCCGATCACTCGTTCGCAGTGGGCGTTGGCCTTCGGTGCGCGGATCGGCGTTTTGATGATCTCGATATCCTCGGCTTGGAACACGGCGTCGAAGGCGTCGGTGTACTTGCTGTCGCGGTCCCGGATGAGGAAGCGCAGTGAGTCCATGCGTATGCCGAGGTCGGCGGCGAGGTTGCGGGCCTGCTGGGTGGCCCATGCAGTGGTCGGGTGTGCGGTGACGCCGGCGATGTGCAGGCGCCGGGTGTGGTGCTCGAGGAAGACCAGGGCGTAGAGACGTTGCAGGCTGATGGTGTCGATGTGGAGGAAGTCGCAGGCGATCAGGCCGGTGGCCTGAGTAGAGAGGAACTCGCGCCAGGTTGGACCGGTGCGGCGTGGTGCGGGATCGAATCCTGCGGTGTGGAGGATCTGCCAGACGGTCGAGGCGGCGATCGGGTGTCCGAGCCGGGCCAGTCCACCTTGAATCCGGCGATGGCCCCATCGGCTGTTCTCGCGCGCGAGGCGCAGTACGAGTTTCTTGATGGCACCTTGCGTGGGCGGCCGTCCGGGACCTCGGCGTCGTCGGGAGTAATCCCATCGGCGGGCGACGAGTCTGCGGTGCCAGGCCAGCATCGTGCTCGGTGTGACCGGGAAGACCTTGGCCCAGCGGCGGCGGGGGATCAGGGAGGACAGGGCTGCGAACCAGAGACGGTCCGCCGGCTCATACCGTACCCGCCCCTGCAGCTGGCGTCGTAACACAGCGTTTTCGTGCCGCAGGACGAGAAGCTCAGCCTGTGGGTGCCGGAAATCGTGTCACCCTATGCGACCTTCGTGTATTCGTGGATGAGGCCGTCGAGTCGATCGTGTCGATGGATGCGAGTGTTGTCGGTGGTGGTGGGTGGTTCCGGTTTGGTGAGTAGGTCCGGCGGCCGTTGTCCGAGGGATCGGTGTGGCCGGTGTTGGTTGTAGTGCTTCGCGTACTCGCTGATGACGAGGCGTAGGTGGCGCTCTCCTGTGATCAGGATGCGGTCGGTTGCCTCGCGTCGGCATGAGCCGATCCAGCGTTCCGCGATGGCGTTCATCCGCGGTACTCGGGGCAGTGTTGGAAGGACGTGCACGCCGATCGCCTGGAAGACGGCGTCGAAGCTGTCGGTGAAGTAGGCCCCGCGGTCCCGGATGAGGAACTTGATCGACTTGGCGTGGTCGCCGAGGTCCATGAGGTAGTTGCGGGCTTGCTGGGTGATCCAGAAGCTGGTCGGGTGTCGGGTGATGCCGGCGATGTGCACACGGCGGGTGCCGTGGTTGATGAAGAACAGCACGAACCAACGCCGCAGGAAGACCGTGTCGATGTGGAACAGATCGGTGGCTACGATCGCGGAGGACTGGGCTTTGAGGAAAGCGGCCCAGGAGCGGTCCACGCGCTGCGGCGACGGGTCGATCCCTGCTTGCTTCAGAATGGACCAGACGGTGGAGGCGGCGATCTTGCGGCCCAGGCCGAGGAGCTCTCCGTGGACGCGGCGGTATCCCCATCCAGGGTTCTCCCGCGCCAAACGCACGACCAGTTGCCGCAGGGCCTCTGGTTTGGGTGGTCGGCCGGGGCGACGGGATGGGTAGGTCCACTTCTATGCGATGAGCCGTGCGTGCCAGCGAAGGACCGACCGCGGAGAGACCAGCAAGGCCACCTGGGTACGCCGCTGCTTGCTGACGATCCGGAGCAGTGCCGCCATGACGGCCCTGTCGCTCCACGAGAAGCGGGGCCGTGGCTGGGCACGGCGTGCTATGGCGAGCTGATGCCGGAGCATCAAGATCTCTGCGTCCTTCGAAACATCCGAGCGGGCGAGCAGGGCAAGCCATCGGAAGGTCCAGGCGAGCAGGTAGATCAGCCGTATCACCACGATCGGCATGCTGCCTCAGAACGGCTCTCGGCCTGCTGAGGTCTGGCAGATCCGAACCAGCAGGTCAGCCCGAGTGACATAATTCCCGGCACCTACAGGCGGGAAGAACCCCTGAGGACGAGGGGATTTCTTCCGCCGAGGTCGATCGGCACCCGCTCGAGGGCCGGTGAACGTATGGCTCGGTCGACGGTCTGATCGCGAACCAGAGGCTGAGAAGCTGCAGGTGTTCAGGCGGCGGGTCGTGGGGTGCCGGTTCAGGTACGGATGAATACCGACCAGACCATGCGTATTGGCCGCAGCCGGGAGATGAAGCGCAGTCCGTGCCGTGTGGCGGCCGGTTCGGTGGTGAGCGCGAGGTCGTAGCGGCCTTCGGCCACGGCTTGGGCTGCCTGGCTGGTGGAGTCCGCGGTGGACACGTCGGATAACTGGTGGGTAGGGGGCAGCAGTTGGTCCAGCAACGGTCGTGGCGAGGGGTGCGTCACCACGCTCGGGTGGTCGGACAGCGGACCGCCGTCGGCGCGCTGGGCGATGCCGTACAGGGGGGTGTCCATAACGAAGATGCTGGCCAGCGCGATGTCGTCGGCCATGTAAAAGGGATGGATATCGCGATAGGCGTTGGCGACGACCACATGGCTGACGGTTCCGGCAGTCAGGTCCTCCAGGGCCTGTTCGTAGGTCGCCCTGAGCACGATCGGTGGCTCGCCGGGTAGGCGGGTCCCCAGCAGCCGCGCGGCCTGCTCGCTGCTCGTGCCCTCGGGACCGAGCGTTCCGATGGCCTGCGGCCCGGCCGGCGCGGGTCGGATGTCGATCCAGCCCAGCTCGTTGGTCATGCGTCACTCCTCGAGGTCGGCGACGACCCAGGTGCTGATGGCGCTCCACAGCGCCGCGGATTCCTGGTGGAAGGGGTGGTCCTGGTAGCTGTGCAGGGTGTCTTGGTCGGGCAGCAGGCCGATCGCGGCGAAGTCGTAGGCGATCGGACGTTCGGCGATGTTGCGGCCCACCTGCCAGTGCAGAAGGCCGGGCACCCGCTCGCCGACGAGCCGCGAGGACCGCTCGGCCGCGAGGGCCGCGGGATCCTGCCAGCCGAAGCCAGGCTTGAACTTGAACAGCACAATGTGTCTGATCATTTGCATCCGTTTCGAGTCGAATGGGCACCACATCACTCGTGCGATGGCACAAGGGCAGGCCCGCGGAGATATCGACAGAGCGGTATGTTTTCGCACAGAGATGCAGGGTGGATTTCGTACCTGCCGACGCCTGTTATCGCCTTAAGCTGCCGGACATGGTCTCGCGCGCATACGGGCGGCTGTTTGCCATGGTGGCTTTCCAGCCGGTCCGGGGGTGGGAGCTGGGCCGACGATCAGGCGGAATGACCGAATTCCTGGGACTCGGCTGTCACAAAGGCGGTCAACCGGTCGAGTCCTTCGTCGATCGACGCGTCGTCGAGCAGACTGAAGGACAGCCGAATCTGGTGTGAGGAGGTCATGCCAGTGTGGAAATGGTGCATGGGGGTCCAGATGACTCCATGATCGCGCGCCGATCTGTGCAGCGAACGGTCGTCCACGGTGAACGGCACCGTGAGAACGACGAAGAACCCGCCGGCCGGGGTGTTCCACGTCACCGAGCCGGTGGCGCCAAAGCGCTCGGTCAGGCCGGCCAGTACGCGCCGCAGGTTGGCACGGTAAACCTCGATCTCGCGCTTGTTGGCGGCGGCCATGCTGCACCCGTGGCGCAGAAGCTTGCCGCCGATGACGGCCTGGGCGACGGGTGAGGTGTTGAGTGTGACGTTGCTCTTGATCAGCGACAACTGGTCCGCGAGCGTACCCACCGGGCGGCCGTCCCTGACGACGGGTTGGTCGGCCACGACGAACCCGACGCGGGCTCCGGGTAGGCCGGTCTTGGCGAAAGAGCCGACGTGTACGACCTGATGCCGTGTGTCGAGCGCCTTGAGGTTTGGTGGCCTGGTGCCGGGGTCGGCTTGGAAGAGGCCGTATGGGTTGTCCTCGATGATCAGTAGATCGAGATCAGCCGCCAGGTCGAGCAGGGCGGTCCGGGTGGCCAGGTCCAGGCTCACCCCGGTGGGATTGGAGAAGTCGGGAACGAGGTACAGGGCGCGTGGCCGATGTCCTCGGGCACGCGCCGCTGTCACCTGATGCTCCAGGTCGACGAGATCGAGGCCGCCATCTCCGTCCCCGACGTCCAGCACGGGCATGTCCAGCAAGCGCGCGGCGCCGGTCAGTCCGAAATAGGTGGGCGCGACGGCGAGGACGACGTCCTGCGGGGAGGCGCGCAGGGACCGCAGCGTCAGGAACAGTGCCTCCTGGCTGCCGACGGTCACTACTACCGCGTCGGGGTCGACGGAGATGTCCTCGTCGATCTCAAGGTAGCGGGCGACCAGGTCGTGGATGACGCCTTTCGTCCGCCCGTACTGGAACACGGTTCTGCGGGCCTCCGCGTCCGTCAGCCCCACCACGTCGGTGAGGTGTGTGACGAAGGTGCCCAGGTAGCCATAGAGTTGCTCGACCCGGAAGAACTCCTCGTAAGGCCGGCCGGCGGCGAAGGACACCGCCTGCGGGTGGTCCGAGGCGATGTCGTTCAGCAGGTTCATCGAGAGCAGGACGGGATCGTCCAGCGAGGGATGCAGTTGCCCAAAAGATAATTCGACCATTTCTTGATTCTCCGTCCCTGCGGATTCGACGGTTGGGATGGCGCACACCGGAACCGTTCACGCAAAAGGGTGGACGCGGAACAATCTGCCAAGGGCGGTCGTTGTGGCCGTCTTCGCATCGCGCCGGGGAACAAGAATGTTCTCCTTGCCTCCCCAGCGACCCGGCTTGCACTGCCTTTCCGAGCCGCTTCTTGCGCTCTTTCTTCCCTCCCTGCTTTTCCGGCACAGAAGGTGGTATGACGCTGTCCGTCACGCGCACTGCGGTACAGAATCGCTGACAACGGTGCAGAGCTCCCGGACTGGGTCTCTCTCCTGGTGCGCGATTTGTGTACTCAGACGGATCACAGTCGATGCGCCGTGGGCGTCCACGCAGAGCTTCCTGAGACCGCGCCAGCCGGGCACCACTCTGCATCGGTTGATCGCTCCATGAACCAGTACGGCCACCGTGTGCAGCAATGGCCTCCGGCGTCAGCAGCGGTCCGCCCCGCCAAGTAGTTGATGCGTCACATACATTAGCACGAGAACTTGATGCGTCAACTAGATGCGTGTGGGCCGGAGGTCGGTGACGCCGGACGCCGCCGCACACGTACTGCTTCAGGATGCCCCGGCGCAGTCGTCGTAGGCCCGGCAGGGCGGGATCTGGTGAGGAGGGTGGTGACAACGGCGACGACGATCAGGGCGGTCCCGGCCAGCACATGGAGAGTGAGGGGTTCGTCCAGAAAGAGGGCACCGGCCAGGACGGCGATCACCGGGGTGACGAAGGCGTAGCTCGTGGCCAAAGCCGGGCTGGTGTGGGCGGTCAGGTGGCGGTAGGCGGCCATCGCCAGAAGGGACCCGAAGACCACGAGGTAGGCGAGGGCGAGCACGGCACCCCAAGCCAGCTGCGGCGGTGACGCGAACTCGCCCCGGACAGCGGCCGCCACCGCCAGAACCGTGCCGCCCGCGAGCATCTGCGCGGCTGGCCCGCGCACTCCGGCAGAGTGGTCGTCCAGCCGGGAGCCGAGTACCCAACACATGGCGGCCGGCAGGAGGATCGCTGCGCCCGTCAGTCCGCCGCGTCCGAGACCGGCCGACAGTACGGCGACGCCCGCCAGGCCGAGCCAGACCCCCGCCCATTCCCCGCCGCGCGCCGGCCGTCCCCCTGCTGTGTTCAGCAGCACGCTCCACAGTGGAACCGTGGCGATGAACAGGGCCGTCGTGCCCGAGTCGACATACTCCTCGGCCAACGCCACGCCGCTCATGCCCACGGAGAAGAGCAGCACCCCGACGAGCGTGGCCCGCCGCCACCGAAGAGCCGTCAGCCGCGGCTCGTGGCGGCGTTCGGCCAAGCCCCACAGCAGCGCACCTGCCGTCAGAAATCGGACTGCGCTGAGCGTGAAGGGCTCCGCGCCGCGCAGCCCGAACGCGATCGCCAGATAGGTGGTTCCCCATACCAGCCAGGTGACGGCGAGAGGGACGGCAGTTCCTCCGAACGCCAATGACACGGATCTCATGGCGAGGGGCGTACTTCGGCCAGCCGATCGACTGTGACGTTGTCGGCCTGGATCCAGGGCCGCTCGGCCATGTCGAACACCTCGGGCAGACGATGGACGTTTTCCGCGGCGTGCAAACAGCGCCCGGCCTCGAAAACCACTGTGTCCGACCGCCCTTCGTAGGTCTTCTTCTCGAATCGGTCGCCCATATCAGCCTCCGTCACAGCCGTGCCTGGCTTGTTCAGCACCTGACTCAGTTGCGGGACCGGTGCAGCAGGCGTGGAACCCGGGATGCCGGGCGATCCAACCCGCGAAAAGCCGCGACCCCCGTCGTGCGGATGTATTCAGCGACGCTCGCGACCTTGGGCCTTCGACTGAAGCGGACCTCGCGACGCTTCGCGTCGTCATGTCGTTCAGTCAGGACATCACCTTAACTCGGCTAAGTTGACTCATCAACTTCATCTTCTCGGGTCGGGCGAGTTCGCGTCGCAGACGCGCCCTCTGCTGCCTACCTGTCCGGCGGGAATCCCCGCGCGCTGAACACCACGACGCGCTCTCTCGTCGACGGCGTGATGTCCAGGGAGGACGTGGTCAGCCGGGCAAGCTGCCGCCTCGCGACTACGGCAACGGGCCTGGTGCTCGGTCGCGGCGCAGGAGATCCTGGCTGCACCCCTCTCAGCGCCGGGTTCTGCATCGGTGAGTCGATGCGTCCAGAACGTGGCACCTGCTGGGATTGGGGACTGCGAGCACGTAGCCGAGGCCGGCCTCCTCCAGCATGCGGCGCAGCCGCCGCTTCTGGCTGTAGGCGGCATCGGCGGTTTCCCAGGCAAGGGGCAGAGGGGAGGCGAGTCCCGCAGCGCTATGGCCTTGGCCAGGTCGGGCTTGGTGGCGAAGATCCGATCGCCGGGAATGTGGGCGGCGCGGCAGCGGTCGCGGTTGTCGGTCCAGGACTTGGGCGGATACAGCTCGCGGTCCACCAGAGCGCGGCCGCGGGTGGTGACGTAGGCGGCGAAGACGCCGATCTGGCAGTTTGTCGGTGCGGTCGGCGGTGCCGGAGTACTGGCGATGCACGCCGGCGGAGGTGATGCCCTTCTTGGCGAAGCCGGTGTCGTCCAGGACTGGCACCCCGCCTTCCTCGTCGGCGGCCGACCTGGCCGAGCAGGCCGCGGACGTAGTCGCGTATCCGCCGACGCCGTTCGAACCGCCCGAACTGTGGCCAGTGCGCAGGAAGAGTTCCTCGAGTTCACGGTCCCAGGCCTCGGCTGCACGCTCATCGATCACCATCGGAGGCTGCCCAGTGTGGTGTCACTACCAGCGGTGGCTGCACGCGATGGAGGGGGCAGTCCGCGAAGACCACCCCGGACATCCCGCCAGCCCACTACGGCTCACCTCCGACCGCACCTGACCAGGGAAGACAGCGAAGTGCTGCTGGAGTACCAGGTGTCGTGCGAACCCTCCGATGCTTCGGTGCGTGCTCCCCAGTAGTTGACATACCAACCAATTGCTGATCGGATGCAGGAGAGTCGAAAGGGAGAGACGTATGACCGATTCCCCCACATCGGCTGGCGTCGCCGTCGTCACCGGTGGGTTCCGGGCGCTCAGGCGGCATTCTTGTACCAAAAGCGAAATCAGCCTTTGAAGTGAAGCAATGTCGGGTGCATTCGACTGGGCTGGGGTGCCACGTCCCAGACCGCGACCCCGGACGCGGTGCGGTCGGGGCCGGTGGATGACGCGGCCGCCATCACAGCCAGCCGGCTGCGAGGTGTCGTTCCGGCTCTGCGGAGCGGTTCAGGCGGTGAGGCCACGCTCCATGCGAGGGTCACCGATCGACAGCAGTTCACAAGTTGGAAGATACGGAAGTACCTACGCCCATGTCTGTCGACTCCCACGGAAACGTGTTGGCCGCGCTGCGGAGAAAATCCTTCACCGGGCGCGTCGCCGAACTGCGACTGCTGCGGGAGCTGATGCGTGACGAGGCCCGGGGCTGCTTCGTGGTGTGGCTACACGGCATGGGGGGTGTCGGCAAGAGCACCCTGCTGCTGCGGTTCGCAGACGAGGCGCAGACGCAGGGCGCTGTCGTACGCACGATCGACATGCGCTGTACGCAGGCGACACCGGATGCCTTCTGGGCCGCGCTGGAGGCACAGGGACCGCTGGAAGAGGCGCAGTTGCTGCTGATCGATTCCGCGGAGTCGCTGGGTCCGCTGGAGTGGTGGCTGCGCGACCAGTTCCTGCCCCGTATGCCCACGCACCTGCTCGTCGTGGTGGGCTCGCGTCGGCCCCCGGAGACCGAGTGGCGCACCGACCCGCAGTGGTGGCACGCGCTGTGCAGCGTGCGGCTGTCGGGCATGGACGAAGCCGAGGCGTTCCTGCTCCTGCGCAACCGGGATGTGCCGGAGACCTCGGCGGCCGACATCGTACGGGCCTCGCATGGACTCCCACTCGCTCTGGCGCTCTTCGCCGACGCCAGTGAGGCATCCGCGGGGACAGCCGGGCCGAGCGGCGGGCGGGAGTTGTACGACTCGCCCGACCTGGCACGGGAGCTGCTGAGGCTGCTGCTGCGGGAGACCCCGGCACCGGCCAGGACCGACGCGCTCCAGGTACTGGCGCTGGCCCGGGTCACCACCGAGGAACTGGTGCGGCGCACCCTGGATGTGCCGGCGGCCGAGGCCCAGGTACTGTTCGCCTGGCTGCAGGGGCTGTCGTTCGTGGATAGCACAGCCGCCGGTCTCATACCGCATGAGTTGGTGCGAGAAGCACTGCTGGTCGATCTGCGCTGGCGCGATCCGGAGAAGTACGAGCGCCTCTTCCGCCGGCTGCACGCGCACCTGGCCGAACGGCTGACCCAGCGTACGGGTGGCCGTTGGGCGTTCGGTGCCGGTCTTGCCCACCTCGGGAGGGCGAGTTCCGTCGTCCGCGAGGCGGCGGACTGGAACGGCGCGGACCGTTTCCAGCTGCGGTCCGCACGCCCGAAGGACCTGCACCCGGTGCTGGCCGCCATAGAGGAGGAGCACGGTGTCGCGGCCGGCCGTCTCGCCCGGCAGTGGTGGGATCGACAGCCCTCGGCGTTCATCGTCGCTGAGGACGACCGTGGTGGCGTCGTTGGCACAGTCGTGGCGCCCTGTCTGGAACGGGGCGTCACGAACCTGCCCGACGATCCGGTCGCGCACGCCGCGCTCGAACACGTGACTGGCCGGTCGTCGCCGCTGCGACGCACCGGGCGACTGCTGCTGGGGCGTTGGAGCACCGGCAGTGCGGTGGCGGCGTGCTTCGTGCTCACCACCCTGTGGGCGACCACGCCAGGTCTCGCGGTGAGCTGGACCTGCGCGGCACGGGAGCAGGAGGAGCTGTCGCGGCTGCTCGGCCTGTACGACCAGCGGCCCGGGGAGACGGTCACCCGCGCGGACGGTGAACCGATCTTCTCGTTCGTGCGGGACTGGCGCAGCATGCCGTTCGCCCGCTGGGCAGAGGCACTGAGCACCCGGCTGCTGGCCGACGATCCCGCGGCGGCCCCGGCTCCGGCCGCCGAGCCGGTGACACCCGCTATGCCGTGGTCGGAGTTCGTGGGTGCCGTCAAATACGCCTACCAAAAGCTCTCGGAGCCGGAGCAGCTGGCGCGCAGCGCGCTTCTGCGCACCCGGCTCGTGGCGTCCGACGCCGGCCCCGCCGAGCTGCGCCAGGTACTCACGGAGACCGTTTCGCAGTTACGGGCGCAGCCCGGCCGGCGGCAGTTGGCCGACATCCTGGAGATCACCTATCTGAGCGGGCCGCGCAGCCAGCAGGCCGCGGCCAACCGGGCGGCGCTGTCCTTCAGCACCTACCGACGTCGGCTGTCCGCCTCGCTGGTGACGGCGGCGGAACTGCTGCGGGAGCGCGAGCTGTACGGTCCGGTGCCGTGATGAGTCGGATCGCGCCCGGTCCGCCCGCCCCGTGCTCCGGCGGCGGTCTTCGCGTCCTGGGACCGGCCTCGCGCGCCCCCCCCGGGGCGCCCGGCTGCCCGGACCGGGATCCGAGGGCCACGTCCGGGCGGGAACGGAGCGGTCAGGACGGACGCTTCGGCACACCCACTGTTGAAGCCTCTGCGAGTTGGGAACGGCATTGAGTGAAATCGACCAAGACGAAACGAAACGGCGGCAACGGGCGCGGTTCGTCGACGCGCTGACGACCAGTACCCAGCAGCGGGGGGAGCGCCCCCGAATGGGGACCCGGGTCGCCGGCGCGGTGGCCGTGCTGGCGCTCGCCGCGGGCGCCACCCTGGGGGTGGGCGCGTGGCGCAGTTACCAGGCCGACGAGGAGGCGCAGAAGGCGGAGCTGGCGGCCGAGCAGGCCGCGGCGCACAAGAAGCTCACCAGATCCCCGTCACCGTCTTCCGAACCGAAGATGACGAAGAAGGAGACGAAGAAGGAGACGAAGAAGGAGCCCGGCACGACCGTCGAGCGGCAGGTGCCCGACCCCGTCGTCACCCCGTCGGCCTCCCCGACGAAGAAGCACCCTGAGACGCGGACGGAGGACGTGGCCAAGGCCGAGCTGCAGAAGCTGACGGCCGTCCCTCGTACGCTGCTGCTGAAGAACGTGTTCACCGGGCTGTGCGCCGATATCCCATTCTACACAGCGGGCAAGAAGGGTGAGCACGTCAACCAGTACTACTGCGACGGCACCGACAAGGACAACCAGCTGTGGAGGATGACGTCCCCTCGTCCCGACGCGGGCCCTGGCGGCACTGATCTCGTGCAGTTCGCCAACCTCAAGGACGGTCTGTGCATCGACCTGCTGACCCGCGGGGGACAGCCTGCGGGGACCGGGCTCCAGGAGTCAGATTGCACCGGAACCATGGGTGACAACCAGCTGTGGTGGTTCGAACCGGCCGGGGACGGCAGCGTCAGGATCCGCAATTATGCCAGCAACCACCTGTGCCTCAAGGTCAATGGCCTGGGCGCCGAGATGAAGGAGCCGGACCAGCGGCTGGTGATCGGCTCGTGCGATTCGCGGGATGACAGCCGCTGGCGGCTGATCGAATGACCCCGGCCGGCTGACACGGTCCGGGTGACCCCTCCAAGGCCCGGCGGGAGCCGGCGCCCCCAGGCGGTCGTCGCAACACGCGGTAGTACCGGTCAGGCCGCGGGCAATGTACGCAGGCGCTCGGCTGGGATTTCCAGCCGAGCGCCCGGCGTGGTCCGCCGGTGCCTTCGGCGGCGACGGTTCCCAGGTCCCTTTGGGACGGCACCCGTCGGGCCGGATGGGGCCTTGCCCGCCGACGCGCCTCCCTCCCGGGCCGGCCCTTCAGGCGACCGGCTCCGACGACCTGCGCCGAGAACTTCGTGTCGTCGAAGCCGTGAAGCGCCTCAGCCGGCGCACCATAGAAGATCTGGACGTGACGTAACTGACCGATTCAGGCCGATGAGTTCAACTCGCTACAGTCAAGCACAGAAAATCGCTCACCTGCTGAAGTGGGCCGCCGGATGGCAAGGAAACCGGAGAGGGGAAAGCGCGTGGTCCTACTCCCTCCGGCTGGGAGGTTCACATGCTCTGCTCAACGGGTGGATGAATAATGTCAAGTTGACGTCCACCCTCACCCAGGAAGAACGGGACCTCATCCATATGGCTCGCAAGGCGTCGAAGCGCAGCAGGGCGAGAAGAGGATTCAAAGAGGGCAAGCAGATGGAACGGACTCGCTAGCGCTCATCTGAAGCCGTCATGTCATGACCAGAGTGTCCATGAACGACAGGATATGCGGGTTCGCTTTGCTGTGTGGCCCGGTAAATGGAGTGACCTCACCCGTTCGACAGAGGGCTGGGAATATTGCCGCCGGTACTGTGCCGCCGCAGGCGGCCTCGGCGGTGCGCATCCTGTCTGCTACGTCAGTTGAGCTCTGGGCCTCACGCACGTCAGATTTTCATGTATGTCCGTGAATCTCAGTAAAGCCACGGCACTGATCACCGGAGCCAATCGTGGCATCGGCCGCCATCTCGCGGCCCAGCTCGTCACTCGGGGCGCGAAGGTCTATGCGACCGCGCGTCGGCCGGAATCCATCAACATTTACGGTGTTGAGGTCTTACCTCTCGACATCACCGACCCTGACGCCATAGCAGACGCCGCTAAAAAGGCTGACGATGTCAATCTGCTCGTCAACAATGCCGGCATCGGGGGTGCGGCCCTGCTCGGAGACATCGACGATGTCCGTGTCGCCATGGACGTGAACTTCTGGGGCACCCTGTCCATGGTCCGGGCCTTCGCCCCGGTCCTGGCGAGGAACGGCGGAGGCGCCATCTTGAACATAGCCTGTTCGGCGTCCTGGTTCGTCTTCCCCGGCGGCAGCGCCCAGGGGCCCTCCAAGGCCGCGGTCCGGAGCATAAGCGATGAGCTGCGCCGGGAACTGGCCGGCCAGCGGACCCTTGTCACCTCGGTACACCTGGGAGCGGCCGACACCGCGACGACAAACGGCTCGCACGTCCCCGGGACGGCCCCACGCCGATGTCGCGCACGCCGCGCTTGACGGGATCGAGGCCGACGCGTTCGAGGTGGTCATCGACGAGTTCACCGTCATGGCCAAGGCTTCGCTGCGCAGGAGTTCGAGCTGGTCCGAGAATGACGCTTGAACGGGGCCAGGGCGGTTGGGTTCAGGTCATCCAGGGGCCGCGTCCGTGCGTCGCCGCCAGCCTCCTCTTTCGACCAGCCCTTGAGCACTCGTGTGCGCACCAACTCGTGCGTGACCGCCGCACACAGGGACTGCACGAGCACATCCACGAGGTCGGGCTCGAACTCCGTGCGAAGGCGCGGGGCCCGGCAAACTGGGCACGTCCCAGCTGTTGTGTTCAGAAGATGCCCAGGTGCTGCTCACTCGGTCCGGTCATCGTCACGGAGATGTTTGACTACCCGGACAACGGTCGAGAAGGGCGGAATCCACTCATGGCTGTCGAGCCTTCCGTAAGCGTCGGTGGTGTGACGTACCGGGTGACACCGGAGTACCTGGCTGATGCCTCCACCAATACGGCTACCACGGCGACGGAGATCGCCGGACAATTGGCTGATCTGAAGCTCTATGTGACCAGCCTTGAGCAGAGCTGGCAGGGTATAGCCCACTCCGAGTTCCAGAACTTGATGGCAAAGTACGACGTTTACGCCCGCATGCTCAACGACGCCCTGGACGGAATCTCCAAGGGACTTCAGGGCAACTACGTGAACTACAAGGACACCGAGCAGCAGAACCTGAACAACCTCACCCAGCTGGGCGAAGACGTTCCGAAGCCTCCGACCGGCACGAACTTCAACTGATCCGCACGCTGATCCATCCGCGTATCCAGCCGATTCATCCGCGCGTTCATCCGCAGGACCGGGCGCGTTCGAGGAGCGATTCATGGCCAACATCGACGGCACGCCGATCTACGTAGGCGAAGGGCTTGAGGCCGCGGGCAGCACCATCAACGCCAGAGCCGGAGAGATCACCACAGAACTCCAGCTGCTGAAAAACAAGTTGTCGCCGCTGGTCGACGCGTGGCGGGAGAGTGAGGCCGCCACCTACTACCAGGACATGCAGAACGAATGGGACCTGGCGGCCAACGGCCTATTCGGGGAGGACGGCGTGCTGGGCCGCATTGCCCAGGCCATGAATGTCAACTGGAACAACTACAGTGACGCCGAGTGGGCGAACGTGTCCACCTGGCGGCAGTGAAGCACCGCATTTCATTTCTCACCCCCTTCTCTTTGCGGCTCCGCTGTCCGAACACCGAAGGAAACGTCCATGCCCGATGAACGCTGCCGGGTCACCGTGGTCGGCGAACGCAGGCAGGTCGACCTGGCGCTCCCAGTCCGGGTCCCGATCGCCGAATACGTGCCGCGACTCGCCACCCTGTGCGGCCAGCCCGAGTCCGAGGGCATGCCCCCGGTCTGGACACTCACGCTCTCGGGAGGTTCTCCGATGGCCCCCGGCGACACGCTGTCGGAGGCAGGCATCGTGGACGGTGCCACCTTGTACCTGCACGACCAGCGGGCCGCAGAGCTGAGCGAGCTGACCGTCACCGACCTGGACGAACAGATCGCGAACGCCCGTGAGGACGACGGCCTGTGGAGCGCCCGCCGGCGTGCCCAGAGCGTTCTCGGCGCCGGTCTGGTGGTCATGGTGATATCGGCCACATGGCTCGGCGCGCATCGGATCGCGGGCGTGACCGTGCTGTTCTTCGCTCTGGCCGCGCTGTGCTCGGCGCTGCTCGCCTGGTACTCCGAGCGCAAGAACTGGCCGCTGCCGCGTTCGGTGCGCCAGCTGTTCGCGCTGGCCGCCTGCCCGCTGCTGGCCTGTGCCGGCCTGGGAGCGCCGGTCCATGGCCCGGTGGCCACTTCGGTCCTGGTGATGGGCGCCGCGGTGATCGGCGCGCTCGCCGGAGTGGTCGCCTTCCTGGTTCCTGCCACGGTGGTACTCCTGACTCTGACACTGGTGACCGCGTTGTTCGTGGTGCCGCTGGCCGTGTTGGACGCGAATCTGATCAGCTCGGCGGCGGTGGTGGCCCTGGTGCTGTTCGTGCTGACAGGGCTGCTGCCCCGGATCACCAGCCAGATCGCGGTGCTCGTGCCCGACGGTCCGGACACCGGCGCCCCCGCCCTGGGCAGCGAGGACGTCGCCGCTGTCGTCCGCCGGGGCAATGGGCTGCTCACCTTCCTCAGCATCGTCACCGCGACCGTCCTCACGGCCGCCCTGCTCACCCTGACCACCTCGCGGGACGTGTACGCCCTCTTCCTGGTGGCCTGCGTCAGCGTCGGGCTGCTGCTCCAGGCCGGCTCGGTGCGCGTGCTGTCCGGCGTGATCCCGCAGCTGTCCGCCGGAGTTCTGGGGCTGCTCGCGCTGGCCGTACGGGTGCCCGAGTACCTCTTCGACTCGCGCACCGCGGGCCCACTGGCCGGCTTCGCGGCGGGCGTCGTCCTGGTCGCCTGCGGGCTGTTTCTCGCCTTCGGCGCGGCCCTTCGTCCCATCGAGCCGGAGCGGCCCAGCTGGCCCGGGGCCGTCGTCACCGCTCTCGCCGTCGTCGCCTTGCCGCTGACCGCCGGTGTCTTCGGCCTCTTCGGCTGGCTGGCCAACCTCGGCGGCGACCTGTGATCGAGTGGCGGACCGGTCGAGAATGCGTGAGGTGAAGTCGGTCGCACAGCGTGTGGCACCGGGCAGTTGGGGCGCGCACCGCTCCATCGGTGCGGCCGTCAGGGGCGCCAAGCCCGGCGGGGTGATCACCGTGCAGGCCGGTACGTACACCGAGAGCCTGGTGCTGGAGAAAGACATCGTCCTGGTCGCCAAGGGCACCGTACGGCTGGTCGCGCCGCGCGGCCCGGCCGTCACCGTGCACGCGGGCCGCGCCGAGCTGCGCGGATTCACCCTCGTCTCCCCCGCGCCCCGGGACGCCGCGGTGCTGCTGCGCGGCGGTGAACCGGTGCTGCGGGACTGCGAGATCACCGGCGGTCGCGTCGAGGTCGCCGCCGCGGCGGCTCCGTTGCTGAGCGGCTGTTCGGTGCGGCAGGCCGAGGGCATGGCGGTGCGTCTGACGGGCACCAGCCGCACCACGCTGGAGGCCCTGACGGTCGGCGGCTGCTCCGGGGACGGAGTGGTTGTTGAGGACGAGGCGGCCCTCGAACTGACCGACGCGCTCGTGGACGGCGTCGCCGGACGCGGCATCGTGGTGGCCGCGGGGGCGCACGCGGCTCTGACCCGCTGCGAGATACGCGGCAGCGGCGCCGCCGCCGTCCTCGTGGACGGACACGCCTCCGCGGCGCTGCGCGAGTGCCGCCTGTACGAGGCGAGCGGTCAGGGGGTCTGGGTACGCGGCACGGCGGGCCGCTCCCCGGGCCCGCAGGGCCGGCGGCCGTGGGACGTTGGTCCCTCCGGCGAGGACCGGATCCCGGTGGCAGCCTCCTCCTCGGCCGATGCCGCAGGCCGCTCCGCCGACCGAACCCAGGGCGTACTGCTGCGCGACTGTGAGATCTTCCGTACCGGGCGCTCCGGTGTACTCGCGGAGGACGCAAGCGCGATCGTGCTGGACCGCTGCCACGTGCACCGCACCACCGGTGCCGCGGTGCTGGTCACGGGAGAGGCCGTCGCGGAACTGGTCTCCGTCCGGGCCGTGGACTGCGTGGACACCGCGCTGGTCGTCAGCGCGACCGGGAACGCCACCGCGCGCGACTCCACCTTCGCCCGCACCGGTGCCAACGGGCTGTACGCGACCGGCGAGGCCGAGGTCTCACTGACCGGATGCACCGTGCGGGAGACCGCCTACACGGCCGTGCATCTGGGCGGCTCGGCGCGGGTGAACGCACGGGACTGCGCGATCGGTGGCACCCCCGAGTACGGTGCGCGTGTCACCGAACGGGCCGAACTCCTGGCGGAGCGGTGCGAGGTGACCGACGTCGAGCTGACGGGGCTGTGCGTGGAGGGCGGCGACGCGGCCCTGCGCGACTGCCGGATAGAAGGCGAACGCGACGGCGTACGCCTGATCACCACCCACCGGCCGCTGCTGGCGGACTGCGTCGTCACCTCCATCGGTGAGACCGGTGTCCGGGTCGGCCGGGACACGGGCGCCCGGCTGGAGAACGTGACGATCACCGGTGCCACCACAGGTCTGCTCCTGGAGGAGGACAGCGCCGTCCTCGTGGAGGGCGGCGCGGTACGCGAGTCCCGGGGCAGCGGTGTCGTCGTGTACGCGGGGGCCCGTCCCACGGTCCATGGCCTCACCGTGGCGTCCGCTGCGAAGAACGCGCTGTACGTCGGGGACGGCGGCGAAGGCCGCTACGACGACTGTCACTTCACCAAGAGCCGCTTCCCCGCCGTCTACGCCGGTGCCCGCTCCCGGATCGTGCTGCGCCGCTGCGCCGTGGACGGCACCGAGACGGACCTGCTGCGGGACGAGGAGGCCGAGGTGTACGCGCAGGACTGTCATGTCGAGGATGTGGCCGATCCGGTGCTGCCGACCTTGCCGCCCCCGCCGGCGAAGCAGGGGAGCACCCCGGTGCCCGGCGTCCGCAGGGCGGTGGGCACCAGCGGCACCGCGGGCGCGGGCGAGCAGGACCCCGAGGCTGGTGAGGCGGTCGCGGCGAAGCTCGATGACCTCCGCGCGGAGCTCGACCGGCTGGTCGGCCTGGAAGGTGTCAAACGCGATGTGGTCACGCTCACGAAGCTGATGCAGATGGTCAAGGTCCGCCAGGACGCCGGGCTGGCCCCGCCGCCGCTGAGCAGGCACCTGGTCTTCGCGGGGAATCCCGGCACCGGCAAGACCACCGTGGCCCGCCTCTACGGCGGCCTCCTCGCGGCGCTCGGTCTGCTCAGCCGCGGTCACCTGGTCGAGGCCGACCGGGGAGACCTGGTCGGGGAGTACGTCGGGCACACCGCGCCCAAGACGACCGCCGTCTTCCGGCGCGCCCTGGGCGGGGTGCTCTTCATCGATGAGGCGTACTCCCTGGTGCCCCAGGGCCAGTTCACCGACTTCGGCTCGGAGGCCGTCTCGACGCTGGTGAAACTGATGGAGGACCACCGCGACGAGGTGGTCGTCATCGTCGCCGGATACCCGAACGAGATGAACCGGCTGCTGGAGTCCAACGCCGGCCTGGCCTCACGCTTCACCCGCACCCTGTACTTCGACGACTACTCCTCGTCCGAGCTGGTGCGCATCGTCGAGCACCAGGCCGACAGCCACCAGTACACCTTCGCGCCGCAGACCACCGCCGCGCTGCACGACTACTTCGAGATGCTGCCGCGCGGCGAACAGTTCGGCAACGGACGCAGCGCCCGGCAGGTCTTCCAGCGGATGACCGAGAGGCACGCGCAGCGCGTGGCCGAACTCGGTCTGAGCGCCGTCGATCTCGCATCGGCCGACGAGGAACTGCTCACCACTCTCCTGCCCGTGGACCTCCCCCCGGAAGAGGTTCTCTGAGCAGGACGGAGCGGCAGGACGCCAGAGGACTTCGGACCGGGTGAAAGACAGGTGTCTCCCAGATGGCAGAACAAAGCACGCAGGACTGGCTCGCGAACCTCGCGGCGCTGAAGGAGGCGATCGGCGCTGTGGGGCGGGAGTCGACGGAGATCACGACCGGCATGGCGTCGATCGCCGCCAAGATGAACGACATCGGCACCTCATGGAACAGTCCGTCCTACGCCACGTTCGACGACATCAAGTCGTGGTTCCTGACTTGCCAGCACGACCTGGAAGCACTGATGGAGGACATCCTCCGCCGGATGAACACCACGTACTCGAATTACCACAACGCGGAGGGCACGAACTACGACAACGTCACCGACGGGCCGTCGGATGGCTGAGCGGCGCCGCGGTGCGCCCGGGACGCCGCGCGCCGTCCAGCATGCGGCGTGCCGGCGCGGCCCGGCGCACGACCGCCCCGCTCCGCACCTGCGGAACGGGGCGGCGCGGCCCGCCGGTTCAGGCCTTTGGCGGAGGAGCGGGAAAGCGGGATTTGCGGTCGGCCTCTGCGTAGACCTGTCCGGAGTGGTTGAGCAGCGCGATGTACTCGCCCAGTTTCTCGATCGTGGAGCCGACTTCGAGCAGCGCGCGCTCCATGGCCGGGTTCATCTCGGCGGCGAACGTCTCGCCGGTTTCGGCGAACGGGTTGTCAACGGACTCGCCCTGCTGCGGGTCGTACGACATCGAATTACTGTTGTCTCCCCCTCTCTCATACGTGTCCTTGGCGCCCTGTCCGAAGACGGTGTCCTTGACGGCTGCGACCAGGGCGCGGACCTCCTCATACTTGTCCACCGCGCCGCGTGCCTCGGTGAGCATCGACTTCTCCGCGGTGCGCAGCGCGCCGAGGTCGACCCTCAGATCCCCGGAGGGTTCGGTGATCTCCTCCGACTGGGGTCCGTCCCCGCCCCCCGACAGGTCCTTCGGGTCGATGTTGAAGGAGGGCGGCACGTCCCAGACGACCTCTGGGTCCGGTACCAGGTAGCTGAGGTCCTTGCCGTTGTCCTCCGAGGGATCGGCGGCTCCGTCGCCGTCATCGTCCACCATCTCCGGCTCGGGAAGCGGTGTTTCGTCGTACTTCGAGTCGATCGGTTCGGTCACGGTGTCTCCTTCGTCTCTGACGCGTCGACTTCCCGGCCCGGTGTGCGGGCGACGCGGCATGCCGGGCGGCCTGCGGGGCGACGGCCCCGAAGAACCACCGCCAGGCTAACCGTTTATGTGATGAATTATCGGTGTTTCTCACGCCCTTGAGGGAATCACCTCATACATCCCAGATCATCCGGATCATCACCCGAGGAAGGTGAGCCATGGCTGACAGCGAAGCCGCCAACTACGACATCTCCGTCATCGATGTGTCCCCGGCCGGCCTGAACGTCACGTCCAAGTCACTGGTCGAACTCTCCAACTCCGTCGCCGAGCGCATCGGCACCATTCACACCACACTGAACGGGCTGCGCGTGGCGTGGCAGGGCCAGGCCGCCTCGGACGCCGAGAAGGTGCAGAACGAGTGGACGCGGGTCATGACCGAGCTGTTCGGCACCGAGGAGGACCCGTCCCTGGGGGTCCTGCCCGCGCTGGCGGACGGAGTCGGCATGGCCTGGGGCAACTTCAGCGTGGCCGAGCAGGGCGTCACCAAGATCTTCACCGAGTTCATCACCAACCTGACCGCGACGGGCAGCGGTGATCCCGGGGAGGTCACCGACACCAACCGGACAGCGGTCACCATGACCTTCCCCTACTGAGTACCGCCTTCTCCCACTCCCCGTGTCCCCCACCCCGACAGGCAGCTAGGCAGCCACCGTGAGTCGAACCCCGTTCCACCGCCCCGTCCGAATGACGCCCCCACCGATGCCGGAGGGCATGACGAAACTGGCCTCCCCGCCCCAGCGGCCCCAGCCGCAGGGCGCGGCCGGCTGGCTGATGCTGCTCCTGCCGCTGCTGTCCAGCGTGAGCATGGCCGCGTACATGGTGGCCTACGGCAAGGCATGGATGATCCTTCTGGGGTTCGCCTTCGTCGTGGTGTCCGTGGGCATCACCATCGGTGTGCGGATGCAGCTGCGGAGCAGTCGGCGCCGCAACCAGTTCCGGCAGCGGGAGCGGTACCTGGAGTACCTGGCCGGTGTACGCAAGCGGGCTCAGCTGAGCAGGGTCGGCCAGCAGGCCGCCGACGCCTGGCGGCATCCGCACCCCGAGCGGCTGTGGGCGATAGCCACCCAGCGGCGCCGGGTGTGGGAACGCCGCCCCGGTGACACCGACTTCCTCCAGCTGCGGCTCGGCACCGGCACGGTGCCGCTGGCCGACGCGCTGCGCCTCCCGGAGCAGAGTGATCCGACCATCGAGGTCGACATCCAGTGCCAGCACGCCGCCGCCGAACTCGTCGAGGCGCACAGCACGGTGGACGACCAGGCCGCCTGGCTGGACCTGCGGGCGTCCGGCGTGGTCAGTCTGCTGGGGCCGCGACCGCGCACCCGTGAGCTGGCCCAGACCCTGCTGCTCCAGCTCTCCGTGCTGCACGCCCCCGACGACGTGCGGGTCGCGGTCGTCACCGGAGGCAACTCCGCCTGGGACTGGGCGAAATGGCTGCCGCACACCCAGGACCCCGACCCGCGGGCACAGAGCCGCGAGCAGGAGGTCGTCCCCCTGCTCGCCGACGACTTCGCCGGACTCCACGATCAACTGCGGGCCGCCCTCGACGAAGCGGTCGCGGCCCGCGCCGAACGCAACGGACGTCTCATCGCCCAGCGTGACAGCGGCCCGCGCCGCCACCTGGTCGTCTTCCTGGACGACTACGAACCCGGGGCCTCCTGGGCCCGTTCCGCACTCCTGGCCGACCTGTTCACCCAGGCGGGACCCGACCTGGGGGTGCACGTGGTGTGCCTCGTGGAGGAGGAGGGCTCCGAACCGGGCCGGGTCGACGTACGCGCCCGTACGGACGCACGCGGTGGACTCGTCCTCGAGGGACGCATGCCGGGCTTGTACGCAGCGATCGAGAGGGGTGCCGTCGACGAGCCGGCGCCCGCCGTCCTGGCGGCCACCGCGCGTGCGCTGGCCCCGCTGAGGCTGTCCGGCGAACGCGAACAGGTCCTCGCCGAGGACGTCTCCCTCTCGGGGATGCTCGGCTTCGCTGACATGGCGGCCTTCGACCCGGCCGCCGGGCGGCGCAGCCCCGACGCGAAGGACCTTCTCAGCGTCCCCATCGGGGTGACCGGCACCGGCGAACCGCTGCGCCTCGACCTCAAGGAGTCGGCGCAGGGCGGCATCGGCCCGCACGGGCTGGTCGTCGGCGCCACCGGGTCCGGCAAGAGCGAGCTGCTGCGCACCCTCGTCACCGGTATGGCCATGGTGCACGCGCCGGAGCACCTGGCCTTCGTCCTCGTCGACTTCAAGGGCGGCGCCACCTTCGCGGGCGTCACCGAACTGCCGCACGTGTCCGGCCTGATCACCAACCTCGCCGACGACCTCGCACTGGTCGACCGGATGCGCAAGGCCCTGCAGGGCGAACAGCAGCGCCGGCAGCGCATGCTGCGGGAGGCCGGGAACGTCGACTCCGTGCGCGAGTACCAGCTCCGTCAGGCCGCCGGCGGCACCGACGTCAACGGCAAACCGCTCGACCCCCTGCCCTACCTGTTCGTCATCGTCGATGAGTTCGGCGAGCTTCTCTCGCAACGGCCGGACTTCATCGACCTGTTCGTCCAGATCGGCCGGGTCGGGCGCTCGCTCGGCATGCACCTGCTGCTGGCCACCCAGCGCCTTGAGGAAGGCAGGCTGCGCGGCCTGGAGTCCCACCTGTCCTACCGGATCTGCCTGCGGACCTTCAGCGCCGCCGAGTCCCGTGCCGTCATCGGCACCGCCGACGCCTACGCGCTGCCCCCCATCCCGGGCTCCGCCTATCTGAAGGTCGACGAGTCGGTCTACGAGCGCTTCCGCGTCGCGCACGTGTCGGCGCCCTACCGCGAGCAGGACTCCGACGCCGCTGCCGTGGCCGCCGAACCGGTTCCCTTCGCCGTGCACGGAGACCTCGCCCCGCTCGCCCCCGAGGAGAGCGAGGCGACCCGCTCGGAGTGGACCCCGGACGGGGGCGCGACCGAGCTGCAGATCGCGGTCGAGCGACTGGTGAACAAGGACGTCCCGGGCCACCAGGTGTGGCTGCCCCCGCTGCCCGCGCACTTCGCCCTCAGCTCGCTGCTCGGTGAGCCGGAGGTCGACCCGGAGCTGGGCCTGCGCTGCTCCCTGTGGCCCTACGGGGGCCGGCTGGTGTTCCCGATCGGCGTGATCGACGTGCCCGTGCGCCAGGAACAGATCCCCCTCACGGCGGATCTGACGGGACGGCAAGGGCACATCGCGCTGGTGGGCGCCCCGCAGAGCGGCAAGTCGACCTTCCTGCGCACCGCGATGCTCAGCGCCATGCTCACCCACACCCCCGAAGAACTGCAGTTCTACGTCATCGACATGGGTGGCGGCTCGCTGCACGGACTGAGCGACGCACCCCATGTCGCCGGCATCGCGGGCCGCCGCGACGAGGAGCGGGTGCGCCGGGTGCTGGCCGAGGTCAGCCGACTGGTCACCGCGCGCGAGCGGATGTTCCGCGACCTGCGCATCCAGTCGGCGGCCGAACTGCGCACCCGCCGCGCCGAGGGCGACCTGCCCGAGGGCGTGCGGGCCGCGGACATCGTGCTGGTCGTCGACAACTGGGCCGCTCTGCACACCTCCGACGACAACGCCGTCACCACCCTCACCGACATCGCCGCCCGCGGCCTCGGCGTCGGAGTCCACCTGTGGCTGACCGCCAACCGGTGGGCGGAGATCCGCGTCGGCCTGCGCGACAACATTCCGGGCCGTCTCGAACTGCGGCTCAACGACCCCTCCGAGTCCGAGATCAGCCGCCCCGCCGCCCGTGCCCTGGGCCAGAGCGTTCCGGGCAGGGGACTGGCCTCACCCGGACTCACCCACCACATCGCGCTGCCCCGGCTGGACGGCGTGGACGGCATGGACGGGATCGCCGACGGCGAGCGCCGGCTGGTGTCCAGGATCGCGGAGAGCTGGCAGCGGGCCGCGGCCCCGGCGCTGCGCGTACTGCCCGACCGGATCACCGTCCGCGAGTTGTCGGCGGCCGCGGCGCCGACGCCCGCCGAACGCTGGGAGGGCCACGGCGCCGCCCTCGGCGAACGCGAGGTACCCGTCGCGCTGCGCGAGTCCGACCTGGCTCCCGTCGGACTCGATCTGACCTCGAGCGACCCGCACTTCGTGGTCTTCGGCGACTCGGGATCCGGCAAGACCGCGTTCCTGCGTGCCTGGATGCGCGGTCTGGCCGCCCGCCACACCGCTCACGAGCTACGGTTCATGATCGTCGACTACCGGCACAGCCTGCTGGGCGTGGTGGCCGACGAGTACATCGGTGCCCGCGGCGGCAACTCCGACTTGGTCGCCGGACAGGTCGGGGCCCTCGCCGAGACCCTGCGCTCCCGGATGCCTCCGGCCGACATCACTCCCACCCAGCTCGCCGAGCGCGGCTGGTGGGAGGGCCCCGAACTGTACGTCGTCGTGGACGACTACGACCTGGCGGCGGGCAGCATGGGACGCGGCCCGCTGGCTCCGCTGGCCGAGTTCATCCCGCAGGCGGACGAGCTGGGCTTCCATCTCGTACTGGCCCGCCGGGTCGGTGGCGCCGCCCGAGCCCTGCTGTCGGACCCGCTGCTGAGCAAGCTCAAGGAGATCGGCTCCGGTGGCCTGCTGCTGTCCGGCGACCACCGCGAAGGGGTCCTCATCAACGAGCAGCGCGCGTACCGCCGTCAGCCCGGCCGCGGGACGCTGGTCCGCCGGGGCCACGAGCCCATCCTCGTCCAGGTCGCCGTGGACGAGCGGGACGTGCCGGCCGAGGAGTCCGCAGCGCCGTCCGGCACCGGTGCCGGTGATCGGCGGGCCGGCGAACCCCGCGCCGAAGATCCGCCCACGACGCGAACACAGCCCGTGACCCGGACCTAGCCACCTGCACAGACCGCCCGGTGCGGCACCAGTCAGGCGACCGTCGAACACATCACGCCCAGGGAGGGCGGCCCCACCATGGAAGACGCGGATTCCGTACTCGGCGACATCAAGGTCGAGGAGATGTACGCCCTGGGCAACGCCTGGATCCAGCTCGGTGACGTTCTTCACGAGCGCCGAGTCGCCGTCAATGGCCACGTGGACGGGATCGGCATGACCGGGGCGGCGGGCGATGAGGCGCGCCGGGCGTGGGAGGAAGGGCTCGCCCTGACCTTCGACGCCGCCGCCGAGAAGGCGTGGACGATCGGGCAGACGATCAACCGCTACGCCGACGAGTTGTACAAGGCGGCCGAGGAGTACGCAGAGCAGCTCAACGCCGCCATGTGGGCGGATATCCTGGGCGTCATCTTCGGGCTCGTCCTCATCGGCCTCGGGCCGCTCCTCGCACGGGTGATGTCGCTCGTCGGTTCGCTGCTGGCCAGGCTCATCCCCATCGTGACCGCGATCGGGAGCCGGCTCGGCACCGTGGGGGGCGCGATCGCCGGTGCCGTCGGGGGCGCCGTTGTCGGTGCCGGGGTCGAGGTGGGCCTCGACCTCGGTCTCGGCGCGCTGGGCGCCGAGATCGCGGGTGCCGACTTCGAGGTGAACTGGACCGTGGCCATCAGTGCGATCGTCGGGGCGGGCTTCGGCGCGCACGGCGGCGGCTTGATGGGCTGGCATTACGGCGGTGCGGGGCGCTCCTTCGTCCCCAAGCCCACTCCTGGTGGCGACGCCCCGCCGGCGTCCGTGCCTCCCGGTGTCACCCCGTCCACCGTCAAACCCACGCCGGGTGGCGGCGATGGGACGGTTCCGCCTCTGTCCCGGACGCCTGACGGCGACCTCTCCCTGCCCACCCCTGACGGCCTGGGCAGGGGAGACGGATCGCTGGCTCCCCCTCCGTCCGGCGGCAGGGACGGCGTCTCCGTCAAGGACAGCCACCCCACCAACAGTGGTCCCGGAAACGGACGTTCGGGCGACCTCGGTATGCCCACCCAAGCGACGAAGACCGACGGCTCCTCCACGGCACCGCTCCCCACTCCGCTACCGGGCCGCGGGAACTCGCGGACGACGGAGACTCCCGGCTCGGCCCCCCAGCCGGGTCCGGCCGGACGCGACAGCGGCAGCACCCCTGCCCCCCAGCCGCCGGTCACCACGCGTCCCGTCGGCTCCGGGGACGGGGCCGGCCTCACCCCGCACGCCGGGAAGCGCCCCGATGGCCCCCCGGTCGCTCCGGACTCCCGGGTCACCCCGGACTCCCAGCCCGGTGGCACACCGCCCAGGAACCACGGTTCCGATTCGTCTGTCGCGTCCAGCATCCGGCCGCCGGGTAACCACCCCGGCAGCCCCAACCGGTATGACGACTCGGTTGATTATGTGGGTGGTCCGCAGAACAACCCGCATCGGACGCAGGGGAACAAGCCCGGCCCGACGGGGGACAAGCCGGGTCGGACGGGGGAGTCTTCCAGGTCTGGTGGTTCTGGTGGTTCGGATGCCATGGTGAATCCGGGTCAGCGGTTGGGGGATGGTCAGCGGGTCGGGCCGGTTCG